>NZ_JAWXYB010000008.1 GCF_033842475.1 Acidiphilium acidophilum
CCCAAAATGAATTTCCAGACGTCAGGTTACACCACCCATATCCGTATGGCCCGACGCCAGCCAGATCCGTACGCCGGCCGGAACCGGGATCATCGCCGCACCGCCGTCATCACACGACGCAAGGCGGCAATCCCAACCCCGTCATCAACCCGAACACAGGTGCCGTCCGGCAGCACGATCTCAATCCGGCTCGGATCCGATCGCGTCGCTCGGCTTTGAGGTACCGGCTCGCCGCCAGACTCGTTTACCGCCGCTGATTTGCCCAATGCCCGCGGCATCGACAGCGCCGCACTCGCCATCACGCGGACCGGAATGAACTCCGGCTCCACCCGCACTGGCGCCAACTCACCGCGCCGAACCTGCCCGCGCCATTTCCACAACTGCCCTCGCGAAATCTCGTGCCGCCGTGCCACCAAGGCAAATACAGAATCCGGTGCCTCAGCTTCCGCGACAATCCGAAGCTTGTCCTCATCCCGCCAGCGACGCCGGCGCTCAGCCCCCGTGATGATCTCCATCCGCCACAGCTCCCTGCATATGAATCAGCTCATAGCAGCGCTCTTATGAGCCGCTTCTTCCCGTAGCGGCAGGCGGCTCAGACCGGATGGTTACCCTTCATCGACATCCATCCCGCACACTGAACCGCAGCTTCGCACTGAAATGGCGCCGCGCGCCTTCCCATACCTCGATACGCTACATCATCCAGAGGCTTGATCCGGTGGCGGTGGAGGCGGCCTTCCGTCGGCATGCGGCATTGCTGCCTGCGGGGGACCGGCACCATGAGACAGGACCGATACCGCGCAGCACTCGCCGACGTCCGATATCTCCTCTCACTGCTCGCTATACCAAAGCGTTGAACAGTCGTGCAGGGGAACCAGTCATGCGGTCAGCATGATAGGGGAATGAGCAATACTATAGCCTCGCGTTCGCAAATATAATCCAGATGCTTTCATGGGGAGCATAAGGTTCTGTGGGGTATTCACGCCACGGCGGCATGATCAGCGTGGCCTCCATTGTCATTGGCCATGCCAGGATGCCAGCGTTCAAAGGTTGAGCGCAGCGTTCCGTCGAGTGTCCGGGTGCGGGTCTGTAGGAGCAGATGTGCCCCGCGCCGGGTCCACTGCATCTGCTGCTTTTTGGCGAACCGCTTGCTCACCACGGCATTAACTGTCGCCTCAACGAATGCCGAGGATATCCGCTCGCCAGATCGATATCGTTCGCCGTAGTTGATCAGGCTGGCCAGATTTGAGGTGATATAGACCCCGAACTCACGGGCGAGCGTGATGAATTTTCGAAGATTGGGGTAGTCCACGTCGAGATCGGCAAGGTCGGTTTCAAAATCGTTGATCAGCTCGCGGGCGCCGTGCCCGTTTCCGTGCCAGAGCTTCCATTTGATGCGATCGAGTTCGCTGGCCAGCCGGGCCCCGATTGCTTCGTTCCGCTGCCCCACCCCCTTTGCAAACTGGCCAAGCACGGTGATCCGCATGGTGATGTGAAACCAGTCCAGGACATGCTCGGCTATCGGAGTAACCAGTTCGGTCAATGCGCGAACCTCCTCCCCGCCGTCGGTCAAAAAGGTGACGTCCTGGTTCGCCTGTAAGCCCTGGCTCTTGAGCATTTCAAATAGGCGGCGCTTTGGTTTGCAATCGTATCCATGCACCATGCCGACGTAGCGGGGTGCGCGATCCTCGGGAATCGACCGTCCGACGATCAGCTCGAAGTTTGTCTTCTTTTCTTCCCAATTCCGAACGTAGCCGCCATCAAGACCGACCACGATCCTGCCTTCCGGTATCGGCAGCTTGGCCCATTCCGCCGGGCAACCATCGATGAAGCAAGGTCGCTCTTCCCCCAGTTCGGCCTCAGCGCGCGCCGCGACGCGCAAGGTGTGGTCGCGCAACGTCGTCGCGTTTGCGCCTGATGCGATCGGCAGGATGTCAGCCATCAGTCCCGCCGCGGCCGCATAGGGTACGAGCGATGACCAGCGCGTCTCCAGATACAGCCGTTCCGGGGCAATGTGCTCCGGGAAGAACTCGCCCAACGGTGACGTTGTGGCTGGCCCATGATCGCCTTGGCACGGGCAGCGATGCAATCGCAGACCGGCAAGCGGCACGTCGCCATACAGCGTTCGAAATATGAGCGGATAATTGCCTTTACTGCGCTGCCGGGCACCACACGCTTGGCAATTCCGGTGACGCGCCGTCCACGATGCGACCTGAGACCCGACGATCCGGCGCTGGACAGCCGTCATAAGAGTTTTCCCCTCGCTGATCGACAAACCCACGTCTTCCGGTCGTTCTGTCGCTTTTTCAAACACGGCAACTGGTTCGGCCGCACGGGCAACACCCTCATCATCGGTGATCTGGAGCAGGACACTGACACGCATTGTATATCTCCCATTTCGAGCTGGCGGTGCGGACGGGGCGAGTTTTCCACAAGCGCCGGAGTGGAAAGCCGACAGCCTGTGCGACACCCGATTTCGCCACCGGCCTAGCCCCAAAGAACCATCAGTTTGCATTCCGACCGAAAGATAGCAAACTGAATTATGGCTTCCATCACCCGCGCCGCCACTGCCATTGCCACCGTGCTCGTTCGCGAGGGGGTGGACTATGCTCAGAGCAAGGCTGTGTTCCGGGCGGCGAGGCAACGTGCTGGCCTGCGGGCACCGCCCGAGCGGCGCGGGAGTGTGGACAGGCTGACCGTCGAGGAAGAACTTCGCTTTCTCGATCAGGCATACGCACGGGATGGCAGGATCGGGCTGATGCTCCAGACCTTGCTGGAAACCGGTGCGCGAGCCTCCGAACTGGTGCAGCTTCGGGTCGAGGATGTCAGTTTGGTCGAGCGCATGGTCGTAATCCGCCAGGGCAAGGGCGGCAAACGTCGCGAGGTGCCGATCCGGCGTGATCTGGCGCAGTTGCTTCGGCTGCACATCGCCGCGCGCCGCGCCGGACCGCTCTTCGTCAGCCGCCAGCAGGGGTCCGGCCCGATACCCCACGTGTTAACCCGCCAGCGGGTCGGCCAGATTGTGCGGGACGTCGCCAGCGCGGCAGGGATCACCAAGCGGGTGTACCCGCATCTGCTGCGTCACACGGTCGCCACTCGATTGCTTGCGCTGGGCATGGACATCACCGATCTACAGCGCTTCCTCGGTCACGAAAGCATCGCCACAACGCGCTTGTATGCCGAAACCACGGCGGCAACGCTGCAGCGCCGGTTCGACCAACTCACTGACCCGGCAGCTCACGCACTGATCTCCGGCATTCGACAGCAACGTGGCGATGAGGCGGCGCTGCTGGCCGCCGAACTGCTCGCGCAGCGCAGGGCGGCTCGTGTCAGCATTGCTGGTGCATAAGCTCCCGATACTCGGCGCGGCGAAGTCGGGCGTTTACCGCGCGTCGTGAAAATGGCCGGCCTCGGGCACGTTCCCGCGCATGACTGCGATCGACAGCCTGTTCCAGCCGCCACATCGCCTCCTCATCGTTGAGAATTTCCTGACGGCCCTCAAGGACAACGCCCTCGATGATATCGATCATGGTGCCCAGATCCTCCAGGCCATCCATCGACAGGATACCATCCCGATTGACCATGAAGGCATCCGGGCCGCCACAATCCTCCGGTGGGCAGGCACCATCCCCGGCGACACAAGCAGGATATGCTTTGCCGTCCCCAGGGTTGAGCCAGCCCTCAATGCGAACCTCGTGGCGCCAGGGAATGTTCAGATCATATTCATAGGTAAACCGGGCGTTCTTTCGAAGCCGGAGCGCTGCCAGCGTCACGTCGGGCGAGGACGCCGAAAGCTCCACCGAACCGTATTCCGCGGCGCGGAGGCAGAATTGATAAAGATGAATGCCGTCCCAGCCCATCGCAACCTGGATCACCCCATGCAATTCACGAAGAGTGAGCGTCGAGGGCACCAGAACGCGCCGCCAGACCATCGGGCTGATCCCATGCAGCCAAACCTTGATCTGCACGATCGATTCCGGCTCCGATGAGGCGGATGCCGCCGAGCATTCCTTTGGCAGTGTCGATTTCAGCGTTCGCTTCATCCACCCAGATTACCCGATCTCGCTCATACCCCACAGATCCTTATGCTCCCCTTCATGGAGTCTCCTTAATAAATGTATCGATATATTAACAAATATCCTGGACCATAACGTAATTTTGCAGATAATTTATCTGTTCACGACATGGGCTATTTGGGCCCGAGATCCGTTAACCCGTTCTATATTTGTTCAATGAGTTGACACCTCTGCCCCGGCAAACCGACTTTCCTTTACCCGTCGGGCGAATTTCGCCCGCCTGAAATACAACGCCCGCCCGCAGCGCAGCGGTCGCCCACCCTTTGGGATCACGAACTGCTCGTCCTCGCGGGCATCGTGCATGAGCTCTTCGGGCCGGGCGAGCTGACGCCTGGTCTCGTGGTAGTTCCGGGTCTCGCCCTTCGACCGTGACCCCGGTTCCAGCCCCTTGCCATGGGTGCCGCTGTTGTGGCCCTCGGACCAGGCGAGGACGCCGTATTCGCCGATGGTGGCCGCGAGTTCCCTGGCGGTCTCCTCGTCCTTCACCGCGGCATAGGCCCGCCAGGACACGGTGTCGTACCAGGCGCGTTTTCCTTCCGGACCCCATTGCTGGATGATCTGGCCGACCGACTGGTAGATCAGATGCAGGGTGATGCCGTATTTGCGCCCGGCGTCGCGGGCGGTGTTGATCACCGCCATCGGCCCGAGGCGGAACACCTCGTCGAGCAGATAGAGCACCCGTCCCTCGATCGCGCCGTCGGCCTCGTAGGCGGCGTTCAGCAGCGCACCGATGATCACGCGGGCAACCGCCGGGGCGCTGTCCAGCGCCTTGAGCGGAATGCCGACGAAGATCGTGGTCTTGCCGGCGATCAGATCGCGGCTCTGGAACGAGCTGCCCGAGACCAGATCGGCGAAGGTCGCGCTGGCGAGCCAGGCGGTCGCCTCATCGGCATTGGCATAGATGCCCGAGAAGGTCTCGGCGACGAGGTCTTTCAGGGCCCCGGCCATGTCCCGCGCCATCGGGCTGTTCGATCCGGTGTGGATCTTTTTCAGCACCGTGCGCATTGCCGGCTCCGGCACGGAAACCCGCGCGCGCAGGGTGCGCAGTGTCTTCTCTTCAGGTGCGAGCCGGTCATCCCAGAGCAGATCGGCGAGCAGGCAGGTGACCAGCGCCTTGCCGCGCGATCTGAAGAAATCCGCCCGGTCCTCGGGACCGCGATCGCCGCAGACCCATTCGACGACGGCGCGCACGTCGATCTCGGCCATCGGCGAGGCGATATCGATCCAGTCGAGCACGTTGAAGCCTACGGTGGGGGCGGTGCGCGGGTTCAACGCGAAGACCTTGTGCCCCAGCCGCTCGCGATCGGCGCGGAGCATGGGTGCTAATTCAGTCGAGGGATCGAGCACGACCGCCGAGCCGGTCCAGCTCAGCAGGGTGGAGACGGCGCTGACGGTTTTGTAGGCTCCCGATCCCGCGATGATCAGGCTATGGGTCGAACCCTGCTCGCAGGGGTCGATCAGCAAGGGCGCCTGACCCCCCTGCCCCCAGGTCTTCGGGTCGCGCGGGCGGAACCGCCCGGTGGCGGTGTTGTCCTCGTGGACGGCATAGGCTTCCCCGACGACGATGCCGCCATAGCCCCGCGCGGGGCCGGGCCAGAGATCGTGGGCCTCATCGAAGGTCATCCAGCGGGCGTGGCCGTGATTATCGGTCGGGCTGCGGATCGGCCCGACCACCGGTTTTGCCGCCGGCTGGTCTCGCCGGAGCGACCAGCCCTGGACGGCGCGCCCCCGGATCAGTCGCCGGACCAGATAACTGCCGCCCAGCAGGAGCGGACCAGCGGCTCCGGCCAGACCGCTCACGATCAGCCAGACCCGCACGGCGGGATTGCCGCCGGCTTCGAACAGGTAGAGCCACCATTGGAAGAACGGGTGTTGGAATTGCCAGAACAGGCCGGTGCCGATCAGGAAGATCAGCGAGGCGAGGATGGTGAACAGGGCGAGGCCGAGCAGGGCCCCGAGGATCAGCTTTGCGGGAAACCCGCCGCGCATCAGCGGCTTCGCAGCAGATCGGCAGCGGTTTCACCACGGCGGGCGGCATCGGCGGCAAACCAGACCTCGTTGATCCGATAGGTGGTGCCGTGGGTTTCGAAGGGGATGATCAGATCGACCGCCGCGGTGAGCAGGTCGCACAGGGTCCGGTCATCGAAGGACGCGCCTCGGGCCGAGGCTTTGACCAGGGCGAACAGCCGCTTGAAGGCCTGATCGGGGTAGCGGCCGTGGATGGTGGTGATCGAGCCGGGATGGCCGGAGACGACTTCGTTGACGTAGGTCCAGGCGGCATCGTCGCGCAGCTCCTGCAACAGCACGCGATCGGGCCGCATCCGCAGACTGGCCTGGAGCAGGGCTTCGGCATCGATCGGGGCGGCCGACAGACGGTCTTTCGAGTAGAGCAGGCGGACATGGTTGGGCTGGGGGATCACCAGTTCCAGCGCATCCTCGATGGTGATGATGCGCTCCGAGAGCGGGATTGCGGCGATCAGCGTCTTGCTCATGGTGGTCTTGCCCGAGCCGGTGGCGCCACAGAGCAGGATGGTCAGCCTGGCCTGCACGGCGGCCGCGAGGAAGCCTTCGAGATCCCCGGCATCGAACAGCGCGAGCAGCGGGCCGGGATCGTGCCGCGCGTCCCGCCGGGACCATTGGTTCCAGCCCTCGCTCCGGTAGCGGGAGCCGACCGATGATATCGGTGCAACCGAGGCACTGGGCTTGCGCAGGGTCAGGCTGATCGTGCCGTGCGGCACCACGGGCGGGATGCACACCTGCAGGCGCTCGCCGCCCGGCAATTCGGTGGCACAGAGGGGGGTTGTGCCGCCGACATCCTGGCGCCGCAGCGCGCCGGCGAGGGTGGCGATATCCTCGAGTGCCGGGAGATCGAGCGGCACCTTGAACCGCTCGAATACGCCGCGTTGGCGCACCCAGCATTCACCGGGCCGGTTGATGCAGAGTTCCTCGGTGGCGGGATCATTGAGCCAGGGCTGGATCGGCGCCAGCAGGTAGCGCAGCAGTGGTGCGGCAGGACTTTCGGCCACAGCGCCGTCGTGGACGATGATGTTCATGGCTTGACCAGCGCGAGCTTGTAGACGTGAGAGAAATTCAGATCGCGGGCGACGAAGATCGAGACATTGTCGCCCTGGTTCTTGCGCAGGGTGGGCGGGATATCGATGGTCGATTGCAGGGCGGTGTTGGCGATCTGGTTGGTGTTGGTGTTGAGGTACTGGAAGTAGGAATTACCCGAGCCGGTCTGGGCGGCGTTGGAGGCGGCCTGGAGGCTGCCGCCGATGACCGAGAGCATGATCGCAGCCCCGAACCGCTCCATGAAATGATTGTCGACCGCCCCCGACACGCCGGCCCGGCCGCGCGCGCCGGCGGCCGGGGAGGCGAGATCGACCGCGACGTTCTGCGGGGTGACGGCGCGGGTCCAGAGGATGAACAGCCGGTCCTGACCCTGGATCAGACCCTGCTGGATCTGACCGATCACCTGGGTGCCGCGATCGAGCAGGGTCACCGCGCCGGTCATGCTGCGGACCGATTGCGGCAGGATGCATTTGACGAAGCCGGGCAGGCCGGAATCGATCGCGGTCTGCAGCGTGCAGGGAATGATGGTGCCGGCGGCGAGGGTAAAATTCGGATGGGCGATCAGCCGGGCATCGACACGGGCGAAGCGGGAGGGCGTCAGATCACCCGTGAGGGCACGACCTGCCCCTGCGGCCTTCCCCGCCAGACCGCCGGCTCCGCGGCCTGATCCGCCCCCCGCCACATGATCTGTCCCGGTACTGCCCTGGGGCGGGACCGCGCCGCCTCCCTGATAGGCGAAGATCGGCGCCTTGAGCGCCTTTATCGCGGCGGTCTCCTGCGGTTGCCGCAAACCGAGGGCGAAGGGCGCGGCAGGATGGGGGGCCGGCATCGGCAGGGCGGTTTTGGTGATCGCGGGCGGGGTGGGCGGTGGTGCGGGCGGTGCCTGGAACGGCCGACCGAATGCGCCGGCATCAAGTGAGCTGTGCGCTCTGGTCGTGCGGTGATGACCCGGCAGATGGGTGATCGCGATGACGCCGAGGGCGGCGACCCCGCCGGCGAGCAGGATGCCGAGCTTGCGGCCGCTGGTCAGACCCGGGCCGGGACCGGCGACGGGTGAGATCTCATGCTCCACCGGCGATGCCGCGCCCCTCGTTGCCCCCGCGCCTGTCCTTGCGCCATCCCCTGCCCCCCGCCCGGCCCGGGCATGCGACCCTGGACGGGACGATGAAGCCGGATCATCGGTGCGATCGCTGGCGGGGGAGTCCGGGGTGGGGGAGTCCGGGGTGGCGGCGTCCGGGTCCGGTCCCCAGCTCAGCCGGTGGGTATCGTCACTGGCCATCTTCGGTCTCCGGGCGATCCGGGTGATCCTGGTGATCCGGCGTGCGGATCAGCCGCTGCACCGCGGGGCTGATCGTGTGGGTGCCGGGGGTGGCACCGATCGGGGTGTAGGCGAGGTCGTAGATATCGAGCACGGTATGGCCATCGCGCAGCCGCCATTCCGGGGCGGTGCCGGGGACCACGACGGTATCGCCATGGACCGAGAGATTGACCGTGGCCTCCTTGCCGTCCGGCTGAAGAGCGAAGATCGCGGGGATGCGCTGGGTACCGGGGAAGCGGAACACGGTGGAATAACCGCTGTCCCAGACTTCGGCGGGGGCCAGCGCCCGATCGCCGCGCGCGGCATAGTGGTAATTACGCGGTCCCTGGTAGCGGTTGACGGTGCGGGCCGACATCACCGCCATCCGCTCTGCCAGCCGGTCCTTGGTGGCCTGCTGGATCTCGCGCGCCTCGGCCTGCCGCCGGGCGGCCAGGGCGCGTTCGGCGTCCTGATGCGGATAGGTGAAGACCACGGTGTAATCGACATTGGCCCCGACCCCGAGCGAGGCGGTCCTGGTCTCGAACTGGAAATCGTAGCGGCGCAGCGTGCCGTCGGCGCGCTGGCAGAGCACGGCGACCGGCTGGGCGGCGAGCAGGGCCATCGGCTTGAAGAACAGGAAATTATCGACCGGATGGGCGTGGAGATAGACGCTGTCCGAAGCGGCGACCGCGACGACTTTCTCGGTCGGCGCGAACTGGACGACCATCACCGCGCCGGGGGCGGTCCAGATGTTGACGACATTGCCGGCCTCATAGGGCACGTAGCGCACCCGGCTGTCGCGGTGTCCGGGTTGCGGGTTCTGCACCGCCCAGGCGGCGGGGGCCAAAGCGAGACAGGCGATGATGGTGCCGAGACCGAGGCTGCGACCGAGGCTGCGGCCGAGACTGCGGCCGGCACCGGTGCGGACGCGTCCATGGGATCGCTGACCGGCGGTTTTGCCGGTCCACGGAGCAAAGGGGGTCATGGGGTATCCTCCGAATTCTGGTAATTCGTGACGATCAGGCCGCCGGGATCGGTGAGGCGGGTTGTGAGCGGCAGTTTGGCGACGGTGCGGAAGGCGATGGTTGCGGTCCATGTCGTGGTGACCGGCATGGCCTCGTCCATCAGCACGGTGCGCCGATAGCGGACCAGGGCGACGTGGCGGCGCACGAAGGACATCGAGATCATCGAGACGCTGATCTGGCCTTTGCGACCGATGGTGTTCTGCGGGCTGGCGGGGTTGGAGGGCAGGAAACCCTGCTGATAGGCGTCGAGCACGCGGGGGGCCGACATCAGCGAGACGACATTGTAGCGATACCGCGCGTCCGGAAAATCGTAGGATTGCCGGTCGCGGACATATTGCCAGATTGCCGCGCGCAGCACGGCGTTGGATTGGGTCGGCGGCAGGGCCGAGAGCCGGGTGGTGCTGTCGACGGTGCCGTCGGGGCGGAGCCAGAGATAGAGCGGCACCAGGCGTTGCAGCGGCAGCAGGGCGGCGATCGTGCCGGCGAGGGCGAGGTTGGTTGCGAGCGAGACGAAGGCGATGGTCCAGGCAATGCGGCTCCAGCGACGGGTGCCGCGCGCCTGGCGGGCCTGGAAGTCTTCGACCTGCCGGTAATAGCCCGCCAGCCGGTCGGCGCTGACCGGGGTGGCGGCTGACGTGCGGGCATCCTCCCGCTTGAGGTCCGGCAGGGGCGGTTCCGGCAACCGGGAGGGCGGCATGCCGGCAGCACCCAGGGTGGCGGCGCTCATGGGTGCGCCACCTGCGGCAGGCGGTGCAATTCGCCCGGTGTCGGGTGCCATAGACCGGCGTTGAGCGCAAAGACCGGCCCCCGGGCGCGCGCGAGCGCGTGGGGGGTGGCGCAGCCCGACAGCAGGGCAGCGACGGCGAGCAGGGTCAGGATGGGTCGCAGCGCGAGCCTGAGGGATTGGATCAGGGGGGGTGAGGTCATCATGCGCCTCCGTTGGGTGAGCGATTGCGGTTGCGGTTACGAACCCGGTTGAGCACGCGCTGCGCGCCGATCCCGATCCCGGAGGCGGCCAGCCGGCCGGACCAGACCGCCGCACGGCCGCCATGGCGGGCACCGCCGCGCGCGAGTGGATCGGTGAGCGGGGCGCCGCGCAGCCAGCGATGGGAGGATTCCAGGCCGAGGCCGGTGGCGACCCCGCCACCGACCGCTTCGATCACCCGCGGCAGCACCGCGACCGCGAAGCCGATGCAGAGGATTGCGGCGGCGCCGCCGAGCAGGGAGGCGAGATCGGTCTGCCATTGGCCGGTGGGGACGATTGCGCTGTAGACGGTGTTGACCAGGAACAGCAGGATCTCGATCACCACGTCGATCGCGGCGGTGAGGATGGCCAGGGTGATCAGGGCGGCGACCCAGCCATCGGTGATCCGTTTGGTGTAGTCGAACAGGTAGAACAGGATCAGCATCGGGCCGAGCACGATGACGATGCCCATCAGGGTCTGGATCACCACGAAGATCGCGAACATGAAGGTCAGGGCGAGGATGGCGATGGCCTCGCAGAGCAGGATCTCGAACCCTGGAATGATGCCCTGGATGCCCGAGGGGCTTTCCTTGAGCACGAGATTGCTGTCGTGCAGGATCTGGGTGAGCACGACATCGAAGGCTCCGCCCGGGTTGGTGGTGGTGTAGCCGGGCGGCCGGGCGACGCCGACCATCAGATGGGTGTTCAGAAAATCGGGGATGCCGGTCAGGAACAGATCCTGGACGTCGTGGAAATAGACCCCGGAGACGCTGAGGAAGGTGACCACGATCAGCATGCGGATCAGGCGGTTGAACAGGTAGCCGCGATCCGCCCGACCGGTGAAGAAGGCGAAGCCGAGCACCATGATCATCAGCACCAGCGCGGCTTGCAGCGGGGCATTGCCGGCGACCAGGGCATCGCTGACCACGGATTTGATCGAATCGATCACGTAGAGGGTGAACTGGCTGTAGAGAAACTCGAAGGTGGTGTTGCCGCTGAATCCCATGGCCGGTCTCAGCCCCCTGTTCGGGATGGATCAGCCGACGATCCGGCTGATATGTGGCAATCGGCTGGCTCGTGTCCGGTGAGGCGCTTGAGGTTGGCGCATTCCGCGGCGATGCCCTGATCGAGCCCCCGGGTGTAATCGCGCTGACCGGCCGGTGGGGAGCGCAGCACGGCGATGCGGGTGTCGATGCGCTGATAGACGACGAACCCGCCGAGCCCGGCCGAGGCCGCCATCAGCACGCCGATCGCGAGGGTGAGTTTGAGGTTCATGGGCTGCACCCGGTGGTGGCCGCCCCGAGCCGGGCGAGGTTGGCGCATTCATTGGCGATGCCCTGGTCGAGGCCCTGACGGTAGGCTTCGGTCTGGGCGGCCTGCCGGGCCTGCTGCTGTTCGGTGGCGAGCACCTGGAGGTTCTCGGCCTGGGCGGTCTGGGCCTGGGCGTAATTCTGTTCAGCGGTCAGCCGCGCCTGGATCGAGGTGACCTGCTGGATCGTGGTGGCGGAGTTCAGCTGGTCCTGGATCTGCGGCAGGGCGGCTTCCCGGGTTTGCAGCGATTGCAGGTTGCGGGTGGCGACCGCCTCGATCTCGGCTGTGGTGTTGGCCTCATCGCGAAGCTGCGTCGGCTGCACCCCCTGCCCTTGCGGCAGATAGATCTGGTTCTGGCTGAGGTATTGCTGGGCCAGGGTACCGAGCGTGCCGCCGAGTTGGGAGGGCGGGCTGATCCCTGCCAGGAGGCCGGGCAGCAGCGTGGTGTTCGGCATTGCGTCCTGCAGGGCCGGCTGTTCGAGTTGTTGCGCCCATTGGTTCGGGTTCACCGTCTGGGCCAGGGCGGCATAGGTCTGGCGCAATTGCTGGTACTGGCTGACCGCCTCCTGGTATTGCTGGCGGGCTTCGGCGAGTTGCTGGAGCAGCTGGGCGATGGCGGCGTTGTCGATCACCGGGACCTGGGCTGCGGCGGGGCTCAGCAGGGGCGACAGGGCCAAGGGTGCGGCGAGGCTGGCGGTACCGGCCAGCAATCCGAGGCAGAGCAGGCGCAGGCGCAGGCGGGTCATGATCAGGATCTCCTAATCGACGGCTTCGTGGCAACGGGACATGAAGGCGGGCAGCCAGGCCTCCGGCGCGTCGCCGTGTGCGGCGCGCAGGGCTTCGGCGAAGGCGGCGGTGGTTTTGCGGGTGGAGAGGACGGCGACGCATTCGGGGATGGCGCCGATGTCGAAATCCACGATCACCGAGCCGCTGTCGCGTTTGATCAGGTATTGCCGCGAGCCGGGCAGCATATCCTCGCGCAGGGCGCGGAACTCGCCCGCCGTCAGGTTCAGGCTGGGACCGCCGGCGCCGGGACCGCCGCGCGCACCGGCACCCCCGCCCCCGCCGCTTCCGCCGGCACTGCCCCCCGCTGTTGCGAGGCCGCCGGCCAGGCCGCCGCAATAGACGCGTTCATCGGCCCCGGGGGTGGGGCAGAAGATCAGGGTCTGGCACTGGTTGAGGATGCTCTGGCCCATCGGTGAGGCGAGCACCGGGCCGGGTTCCTGGGTGGCCAGCATGACCACGGCGTTGGCCTTGCGGGCGGTGAGGTAGAAATCCGCCCAGATCTTGGCGAAGAGCGGGTTGAGCAGGTAGAAATTGAACTCATCGCAGGAGAGCACGAAGCGGCGGCCATCGAGGGCGTTGCGGATGCGGTGGAGCAGGTAGCTGGCCGCCGGGGCGCAGACGGTCGGGTTTTCCAGGATCGCGGTCAGATCGAAGCCGCACATGCCGGCGTCGAGGGCGACATGGTCCGCCTCGCCATCGAAGGCCCAGCCGAGCGAGCCGCCCCGGCACCAGCGTTCGAGCCGGGCTCCGGCCCCCAGCGGGTTGCGCCAGTCGAGGAACTGCCGCAGCCCGGCGAAGGAGCGCAGGGCCGGCGGCATCCGCAGCAGGGCGGCGATCCCGCGCGCGAGCCGGGCCTCGTCGTCGGGCGGCAGCGGGCCGTGACCATCCTGGGTGATCAGCCCGCCGACCCAGTCCACCAGAAAAGCGACCGATTGCGAGTTGTCCTCGAGGCCGCGCAGCGGGGCGAGGCCGCTATCGACCCCGCCGCGGATCTCGAGATAGCGTCCGCCGACCGCGCGGCAGAGCAGTTCGCCGCCGCGATCCTTGTCGAAGAACACCACGGCGCCGCCGCGTTCGGTGAAATACCGGGGGAACAGGGCGAGCAGGAACAGCATCAGCGTGGTCTTGCCCTGGCCGGTCTTGCCGAAGATCGCGGTCATGCCGACATCGCCGACATGGGGGACAAAATCGTACGGCGTGCCGGCGGTGGTTCTGAACCGTACGAGCGCCGGCCCCCAGTGACCGTGGGCAGCTCCGCGCGGGAAGGCATCGAACCCCGACAGGGCCGCGAAATTCCGGGTGGTGATCGCGCCGGGCCGGGTGCGCCAGACCGTGTTGCCCGGCAGCTGCGCGAAATAAGCCGCCTCGTTGCCGAGCGTCTCCTGCACGGCGACCGCGCCGGCATCGGCGAGCGCGGTGCGGGCGATCCCGGCCTGAGCGTTCAGCGTGGCGATGGTATCGGCGTAGATCGCGAGTGAGAGGTGATGCGCCCCCATCGCGAGATGGCCCGAGGCAAGATGATCCTGGGCGTCGGTCAGTTCATCGATCTGTGACAGCGCCTTGTCGCCCGCGGCGGTCATCTGGTTCTGCTTGAGGGCGAGTTTGCCGGTGGCGTCGTGCCGGGCGAGGAAGCCGAAGCTCTGGGAGAGCACCAGAGGGAACGGCAGCGAGAGGACGTGGTCGAGCATGCCGGGGAAGGTCACGGCGGGGTATTCGCGCAGACCGAAGATCGCGCCGAAGCGTGGGGTGCCGGGGCTGCGGATCTCGTAGGCGCGTCGCCCGAAGATCACCTGATCGGTGTAGATCGCGGAGCCGATCGGGCCGCTGACCAGCGGCACCGGCAGGAAGTCCCCGGTGAGGATCAACCGCAGGGCCTCGGCGATGGCGCTGAACTGGAACGCGCCCCCCCGCCCGTCGCGCAAGCCGAGCCGGCGCAGGCCATAGGCGTCGAGGGTGCGGCTGATCGCGCCCCAGATGTCCTCGAGTTGGAGCAGCAGGTGATCGGAGGCGCCGACCGGTTGCTGGCGCAGCCGGGCCAGGGTGCGGGTCAATCTGCGTCCGCCGATCGCCCCGCCGGCTGGATTGCGCGGGGCGACGAGGACGCTCAGGAGATAGCGGTTCTGATAGAGCCGCCCGGCCAGCACGCGCTGCCGGTACAGCCGGTCGAGCGTTCCGGAAAATGCGTTGGGGAATACGCCGGGGGGCAGGTCTGCCACGGATCGATGGCGGATCAGATGGGTGGCGATGGTCAGGTTATCATCGGCGATGGTCTTCCACAGCCCGTTGAGCATGCGGGTCACGGCGTTGCGTTCGGCATCGTCGGCCAGTTCGCAGGGCAGGCCGTCGAGTTCGCCCATGGCGAGGAGACTGCCATCGTCGAGCAGCATCACCTCGGGGCGGATATGGCCGAGATAGGGCAGATAGGGCGCGGCATCGCGTTCCGACCAGCCGGTGTTACCGCGCATCGGCGGCCTCCTGCCCGGTCACCCCGGCGGAACCGCCCGCGAGCCCCCTCCCCTGCCCGCCATTCCGGCGCAGCCGCACCGGGAACGGGCTGGGCGAGGCACCGCCCCAGTGGGTGGTATCGAGGGAGCGGGCCTTGGTCTGGAGCCACAGCCCGGCCACCCTGACCGCGTTGTAGTCGTAGCGGACGAGGAGCCGCGCCGCGAGCCATGCGGGGAGCAGGATCAGTTCATCGAACGGGTTCTGGATCAGGACGATGATCAGGCCGAAGGCCAGCATGAACAGGGTGACCAGACCGATCGGCAGGCCGAGGAACAGCGCCGGCCTGGTGGCGGCCACGAACAGCGGATCGTGGTCGAGGGGTTCCATGGTTCAGGCGCCCGAGCCGACGAACTGGGTGACCAGATAGGAGGAGCCGAAGATCAGCACGAGGCCGCCGACCACGCCGCCGATCAGGCCGATCCCGGCCCTGCCGGTCATGAAGGCGACACCGATGCCGATCAGCGCCAGCACGGCGATGGTTTCCCCGAAGGGACCGAGGATGAAGGTCGCGATATTGCTGAGGATGGTGGTGGGCGAGGTGCCGCCGGTGACCACCTGGGCCTGGGCGATCGCGGGGACCAGCAGGGCGGTGGCGAGCAGGGCAGCGGGGCGGTAGCGGTTGATCCGCTGCGCGGTGGCGAGAGCGACCGCGAGGTTGGCGATGGCGCATGCCTGGAGGCGCGCCCGCAGGTCAGTCTGGATGTTCGACATGGGATGTCCTGTTGTGAGGGGTGGAGGCCCCGGCCGGGTCGATGCGATGCGCGGTGATGGTCACCGTACGATGCCGCGCGAGCCGGGCCGGGCCGACCGAGCGCGGGAAGATGTTCCAGGCGGGCGCGGTCGGTGCCGGGGCGGCGGGATGATCCGCCACCGCCGAACCGGAGCCGAAAACCCGCCCTTGCGGAGGGGAATGAGGGGAAGGTGGTGTCACCACCGGGGCCGCCGGATCGATCTCGGGGACGACGCGCCGTGCGGTGGCGACGACCCGTTGGACGTAGCCGTTCTGGAACCCACGGCGCGGGGAGCCGGTGTTGTAGCGTGAGAACGCCACCTGCAGGGCGGCCTGATCGGCGCCGGGCGAGGTAGGCTGCTGATAATCCAGGGCCAGCAGCCGCCCGGCCGCGCCGAGGGAGGCGCAGGGAGTGAAGGCACTGCGCACGGTCAGGCCGAATCGGGTGAGGTTGGCGCTGTTGATCTGCATCAGGCCGAGATCGACGGAATGACCCGCGGCGATCAGGCGGCGCGCGGTGCTGATTGCCGCGATTCGTGACGCCGGGGTCATGGCTAAGCCCGTGGTGTTGTCGTGAATCGCCAGAGGATTGAACCCGGATTCAGTGCCGGCAATCGCCGCCAGTGTGCCCGCCGCAATGCCCGGGGCGCAGCGGGCGGCCAGCATGCCGATGAAAGCCGCGCTCAGAAGCATGCCAGCCTCGGTGGGGGATCGTTCAAAAATGGGGAGACCGAAATCATGGGTTGCATTTAAATAAGAGCATGCCTAAAAGTCAATAAGAGCATGCTATTAAAATATTAAAAGGTGGCGGTTTGGTGCCAAATCAAATGTCGAAGTATCGTATGGGCATGGCACGGCCCAAACGATTGACAGCGAAAACGACCTTGCGATTAGATCAGAGCACGCTGGAGCGCATTGATAGGGTGCTGACAGACGATGAGGATCGAGCGGTTTTCATTCGCTCTGGGACAGAAAGAGAGTTGTCTTTTCGAGAAGCAAAACTCATTTCGGCCGTCCAGGAGTATGTTTTCAGAAATGAGAGCGTAACTGACTTTTGTATTACGGCTATTAAACGAGCTATTGAAAATCGTCGTTTGATGATCGCGTCAGAAAAGGCAGGTCTTGGCCCGGAACACCCAAAAAATAAAATCGAAGATCAAGAGCAAGAAACCGCAGTTCATATAAAGAATATGAAGTAATTCAAATGATATGGGATAGATATCTAAATTATATAGAATTTAAGTTGGATAAAATTTCTATCATAATTTATTCTATTTTAGAAGAAATTATTTATTTCGATAATTGCTATAATATGACGGCAAATTTATTTACGCATCCTACCAGGTCTGGACGGTTTGCTGGTGAAGTGTGGCCCAGCCAATCGGACGTTAATGGCTTACATTCATGGCGATGTTTGCCCGTATTGCGGCGAACGCTCATGATGGCAATCGCGAATCGCAAAGCCTGCGAGACGCGACCTATGACAAAAACGAACAGAGGAGAGCGATGACACCAGCCTAAAAAAGCAAAAGCCCGCCGAAGAGGCGGGGCTTAAGCAGGCAATTGATATCTGGAGAGCTTTGGCAGCGGCAAACTGACCAAGGCGAAATGGACTAATCTCCCCCCTGATATCGATCATCTGGACGAAAAAAGCAAGCCCAGGCTTGCTTTGGGAAACTGCGTCCTGCTTTCAGCCCCCTCCCCTGCCCGGCGGTTCCCTCATTTCACAGGAGAACCCCATGAAGACTGTGCCCATAGCCGGCCATGACGCCGACTACACGCGCCATGCGATATCAGGATCAGCCACCGGCCTACGCCGCATCACCCCCGCCATGTTGCCTGCCGAGGCGACGGCCGAGCGTTTCGCCGGGGGTGACATCACCCCCGGCCAGGCGCTTGCCGCACTCAAAGCCGCCGCGCCACGGCTGGGGATTTCCCCGCGCATGATTCATGCGATCGATTGGCTGTTCAGGTTTACCCAGCCCCAGGATTGGCAGCCTGGCGCACGGCCGATCGTGTGGCCCAGCTCATCGATGCAGGCAGCAGAACTGGGTGTGACCGAGACCCAGGCTCGGCGGATCAATCGGCACCTTGTCGAGCTTGGTTTGATCGTGATGCGCGATAGCCCGAACGCCAAACGCTATGGCCGCCGCGATGCCAGGGGGCGGATCGTGGAGGGTTATGGGTTCGACCTCTCGCCGATCGGGGCGAGGATCGAGGAGTTTCGTGCAGCGGCTGAGGCGTATCGGGCCGAGCGCGCTTCGATTGCGCGCCTGCGTCGCCGGGCGACGATAGCGCGCAACAGCCTACGGCAGACTTGGCAGACCTATCACGAGCAGCGGATAGAGGACCCTGCCCTACCCACCCTTAGAGCCGCCGCGGAAGCCGCCAGCGCTGGTCTGCGTGGCATTGACGCGGCCGATGCATTGGCCATCGCAGTCGAGCGACTGGAAACAACCGCACGGACCGCTCGCCAAGCGCTAGAAATGGCCCTCGCATATGGCTCTAGTGCTGGTTCTGACTCTGTTGAAATGTCGGGCAGGCCAGACAAAAATGTGCGCCATACTACATCTACAACCGAAAATCTTAATCCTCCGGATACGGTACTGGCATCGAATGAATGTACTTCCGGGCAGCGCCAGGGGACTGAACAAAACAACGAGAAGCGCACAGACCGGGGATCGGTGATGAAAATCCGCCCGGACGAGCTGATCAGGATCGCGCCTCGCTTGAAACCATACCTCCGGCGAGCATCGCCATCCTGGCCAGAGATCGTCGACGCGGCCGACTGGCTTCGTCACGACCTCGGCATATCAAAACCGCTTTGGGGCGATGCTTGCCTGACAATGGGACGAGAACAAGCAGCGATTGCCGTCGCGATCGTCTCCACCAAACCGGTCGAGCATTTCCGCACCACACCAGGGGGATATTTCAATGGGATGGTTGCGAAAGCGCGGGAGGGGGCGTTGCATTTGGACCGCACAATTTGGAGTTTTAGAACTGGCGGCGCTCGTTACCCAAGAACTCGCATTTCCCCGAATGATACCGGATATCCGTGAGATACCGGGTATTCTGTCGATATCGCATATTTTTCAGATACCCGGTATGTGTGAGGTATTGGCTACCTATTGAATAGCCGGTATGTCATAGATAGAAGATATCCGGTTAATCCGGCTATTTCAGCGGTGAGGAGTTGCTATGCCAACGATTGTTTTTGCAAGCAGCAAGGGTGGTGTGGGTAAAACGACATCTGCCTTGGCCTTGAGCTTCGTCCTTGCGCATAGCGGTGTGCGAACGACGTTGATCGATGCAGATCCGAATGCCCCTCTGGTTCGGTGGGCCAATAGATTCCCCGACGGCCTGCCTTCTGGCCTGACCGTTAAGGGTGGACTCGGAAGCGAAGTTGCAGAGGTCATTGATAGTGCGACAGATCCATTTGTCATTGTTGACCTTGAAGGGAGTAAAAATGTCGAGGTCTCAGTTGGATTGGGGCGAGCTGATCTTGCACTAATTCCCATGAAGGGATCGCAATTAGATGCCGATGAGGCCGCAAGTGTCATTAAGCTTATCCGGCGGCAAGAGTTGGTATTCCGCCGTAAAATCCCGTTTAGGGTATTTTTTTCGCAGACGTCGCCAGTGATTGCTGATCGCGGGATGCGCGACATCGAATCGCAACTTCGAGATCAGGGAATTCCGACATTACGTGTGGCTATGATGGATCGTGCGGCGTTCAAGGCGCCATTCAGGCTAGGTGGCAGCATTTACAGCCTCACCGCGGCCGATGTCCGACAGCCTGGGGTAGCAATTGATAATGCAGAGGCCTTCGCTGCCGAAATCAACGACGTACTAATCACAGAGCATAAAATCAGGGCAGGAGAGGAGGCGGCATGATGACCGAGCCAAAGCGAGGCCTTAAAATCGATTTTAATGGGGCGATCGAAGCAGTTTCGGCACGGCCCAAGATCGAACGTGGGATCACCAATGCTGCGATTGAGGATGCAAAAAAGGAGGGTTTTGCTGGGCGAGCAGATGGCATGAAAATTGATCGCCGTACGCTAAGAAAAAGCGCGCGCACGGCGCAACTCAATATGAAGTTGCGACCCGAGATTCGCGATGAATTCCATCGTGCAGCTCTTGGGTTCGAGACGCTGGAGGCGTTTATTGAACATCTACTTCAGCTTCACCGAAGCACGCAGTAGATATCGGGTATCATTAAGATACCGGATATCTATATCGTACCGGGTATCGTCAGTCTTCAACGATTACATTATCTGCCTTGAAGATGGGTTGAGACTGAAGATACTCCGGCGGCATATAACATGACGCCAGACCAGTACCGCGCACGCTGGCAACTTCCCCCTGAATATCCCATGGTCGCTCCCTCCTACGCTGCAACCCGTTCCGCTCTTGCGAAAGGAAGAGGACTCGGAAGAAAACCCGCACCGGTCGATCCGATTTCACCGGCGGCTGTCGCATTGCGTAAGAAGAAAGTTGCCTGAAACCGACCACGGATCTTTTCGAGGGTCCGTCTGCAACGGGGGCTGAGCTGGGCCTTTGCGAGTTCCCGATCACCCCCCTCACGTATGTAACAGCCACATAGACAGGAAAAAATGCGATGAAACGAAACATGTTGCTTGGTGTTATGCTGGTGGGGACGGCGTTCGCTCTTTCTGGATGTGGGTATACGCCCGGTAGCCGCGCACTTTCCGGCGGCGCAATTGGTGCCGGCACGGGAGCGGTGATTGGTGCGGTTACGGGTACTGGGCCGGCGGGCGGAGCCTTGATCGGCGGTGCTCTTGGTGCTGTGGCCGGTGCGGTCACCAATCCGAGCACCATTAATCTGGGCCATCCACTTTAACATGGACGGATGGATGTCCGACTACATAGAAGGAGATAGATATGGGAACAACGGCATTCGGCCCCCCCGTAGCGCCGCGACCGCTGCAATCGGTCTTGACCGGCGCGGCACGCCATAACTTGAATCTGCCTTCCGGACATCCAGTTGCTGCACGGCGATCACCGCGGTCGCGCCAGACACTTACGGGAGGCATTCGTGCTGACACGCGTCGCGATTTACGAGGGAACCATCGAAGCTGGACGAGAGGATGAATTTTTTGCGCGTGTGAAATCCGAACTGGAGCCGATGTGGCGAAAGTTTCCTCAGGTCACGGCGGTGCGAGTGTTACGAACGACCCAGGCTGATGCTGACGCTCGTCCGACGCCGATGATCCTCGAGATGGATTTTCCTTCGATGGCCGCGATTGAGGCCGCCCTTAAGTCTGATATCCTGCCGAAGGCGCATCAGGCCACGCTTGAGGTCATGAAATTGTTCAAGGGGCGGTTCTATCATCTGGTGATGGAATCGACTTCTCTGACGCCGGACAGTTCGAGTTAAGGCATGCAGACCCGGCCGATACTGGTTGCCGCGGATGTGCGGGTTCTCATGCAGGCGGCGCGGGCCGAGGCTGAGCGCCGGGGCTTCGAGGTCAGTATCGCGGTGGTCGATCATGCCGGCGTGCTGTTGGCGCTGGATCGTCTTGACGGGGCTCGGCTGCACACACCAGAGGCGGCCTGGCTGAAGGCGCGCACGGCAGCCATTGTCCGGTCTCCGACTGCGGTGCTCCAGGATCAGGTGAAGGGTAACCCCGCGTTGCTGGCGTTTCCCGGTCGCCTGCCACTCGCCGGCGGGGTTCCCCTGTTATACCGTGAAATGGTTGTGGGTGGTGTCGGGTCCTCGGGAGGGTCGCCAGAAGACGATGAAACTCTTTGCGCGACAGTGCTCAGCGCTCTGGCCGGACTCTATCCTTAAGAGGATCCAGATCAGCGGGTCGCCAAGGGGCAGGTAGCGACCGCCCGCAGCAACGGACAGGTAGAGCTGGAACTGGGGGCCAACCATGTGGCGGATAGGTCAATAGGTTGTTTCGATTGGCTTTTTCATCGCGATCATGATGCCGCTGCGGTGATCTACACGCGATAAGCCCGATTATCGCGCGTGGTGGAATTGTTCGGGGGTATATCGGGGGAGGGGAGGGGGCAGGAAAACGAAGAGTGTTTTTCCGGCCGGAAGACGGCATGTCGGTTCCCAGGCTTGGGTGGTTCGCCTACGCGGCGCGGTGACGAGGGTTGCCAGATTGCGCGCCCCTATCCGGCCCAGTGCCTGCGGAGCTGTCAGCTTTGGGCAATTTTGGTAGCACCAGCGTCACCCAGCCTGGATTATGATTCTGGAGATATGAGCCTCAATGGCCATCACTGCCTCCTCCGCCGTGAGGCAAGCGGTATCGATGCTAAAGTGTGGATCAGACCACGGTTCGAAATGATGGGTTGCCACTGATTGCCATGTCGGTGGTGATAGTCCGGGAATATCGGAGGGGCGCTCCTCGACCCGGCGTCGATGCTCGGTAGCGTCAGAGCAGACAACCTCCACCTCGACCAACCGGGCCGAAACGCTTGCCGCCACGGCGCCCCAGCCCGCACGGCTTTCGGCTACCGGGTTGACGCTGTCGGCGACGACTATGTGACCGAGGGCAAGATTACTCGTCGCCAAGGCGTTTGCCACTTGGTATCCGGCTGGCCCGATGTCGCCAGCCAGCACCCCAGCGTCTCGTATCGCTTGCTCGATCACGTCAATGCGGAGGTAGATTGCACCGACACGACGAGCGAGCGCCTGCGCGATCGTCGTCTTCCCCGTTCCGGGAAGGCCGCCGAACGCGATCAGCATAGCGGGACATCCCCGGCGAGTTGGCCCATGATGAGCGCGTGCATCACCGCCACAGCCCTTCGAACCGCCGACCTGAAGTGCGCGTGTAGTGGAGCGCAAACCCCAGGAGCGCCGCAGCGTAGGCGGATCCACGTTCGGCAGTCCGGAAAGCGTCGAGAATGTTGAAGTACAGTTTCTTCATCGGGTCGGATGGATCATGGAGGCGGGGGCCGCACTCAAACTTTACCCCGGGTTCGGCAAGGTTCTCGTTTGCTCAATAGGCAGAATTGCCCGGTCACCTGACAACGACCATGGGTCATTTTTTAGGCTGCCTCCAGAACGCGCATTTCCACGTGAAGACCCGCCGCCACAGCCATGTTCACCAAGGTATCCAGCCCAAACAGGTTGATTTTACCACGCAGCAGATCAGAGACACGCGGCTGCGTGACGCCGAACAGTTTGGCGGCCTGGGTCTGACTCAATCCCTTGGCCCGGATATGCGCTTCCAGCGCCCGCATGAGCGCAGAGCGGAGCTTCATGTTTTCAGCTTCGGCCGGGGTGTCCTCGATGGCGTCCCAGATGCTCGCAAATGTCTGTTCTTCGCTCATGCCTTCAACTCCTTCACCAAATCCCGGTAGCGCCTCTCTGCCAAATCCAGATCGGCCTTGCTCGTCGCCTGCGTCATCTTCTGAAAACAGTGCAGGACGTAGACCGCATCAGCGAACTTTGCGACATAGATCACCCAAAACGCGCCTGCCTCATCCCGAATCCTGATTTCCTGCACGCCTTGCCCGACTGCGGCCATGGGCTTCCAATCGGTCGGCGGCTCTCCGTTCTGCACCTTGTCGATCTGGTAGCCCGCTTCTCGGCGGGCTGACGCTGGGAAGGCGCGGAGGTCTTCCAATGAAGTGCCCCGGAACGTCGCGGGCTTGAGCGTGAAGCTATCAACCATAACGAGCTATATAAGTTTTTGTATGATCACGCAAGCCATTTCCTGCTCCCGTCGACCGATTGGTGGACAGCGGATACACTTAACTGGGGGTGCCAGATCATCGCGCGAATTCGATCATGACCACCTGCGAGCGCCACCGTCCGATTATGGCTCCGCAAATGCGTTGCAAAGCGGGATCCATTTTGTTATACTAAAATATAATATTTCGAGGACATCATGCACATAACCAATCTGCGCAAAGTCGGTGGTTCGATTATGCTCGCCGTGCCACCTGCGTTGCTCGATGTTCTCCATCTTGCTGCCGGCGCCAGGGTCGGGCTCGCGGTGGATAACGGACGCCTTGTGGTCGAACCAGCCAAACGCCCCCGCTACACGCTGGACGAGTTACTGGCGCAATGCGATCCTGCGGCTGAGTTGACCGCCGAAGACCGTGAATGGCTCGACGCCAAACCGGTCGGCCGCGAACTGCTATAATGGAGCGGGGTGACATCTATCTCGTCTCGTTTGATTCCATGTCGGGGCACGAGCAGCAGGGGACACGACCTGTACTGCTCGTGTCGCCGGGTGCGTTCAATCGCCTGACCAAGACGCCCGTAGTGCTACCGATCACGACCGGCGGCAATTTCGCCCGCACGGCTGGGTTCACGGTGTCGCTTTCCGGCGCGCGCATTCAGACGACGGGCGTTGTGCGCTGCGATCAGCCGCGCGCCCTCGACATCGGAGCCCGGAAAGGCCGCAAGCTCGAAAGTCTGCCACCAGCCATCATGGATGACGTACTGGCGAAGCTCGCGACGATCATGGAGTAATTGCAGCTGACTTTGTCCGGTAAGCGACCACCGAATCGGGAGATGGCGGCTCCGAGCATTGGCACGAGAAGGTGGACTATCGCGCGTGGTGGAATTGTTCGGGGGGATATCGGGGGAGGGGTGCCGCGCCAAGTGGCCGCTGCACCAAAATGTCCCGCCGATCGCAAACTCATCGTGGCGTATGTGCCCAACCGCATCGGATACCGGATTGCTGCGGGAGTTAGGTATGGTTTTGCCGATCTTATCTGTGACATCGCCGGTCATGAAACCTGCCAGGGATTCACAAGCGTCACACCGCAGCCATCAAACCCTTTGGTATCGCGCGTGACCACCGATGCGTTGTGAGACACGGCGACCGCGGCAATCATGAGGTCAAGCGGCGCAGTCGGGCGGCCCGTGCGTCGGCGCGCGGCGACGATCTCAGCGTAGGCCGCTGTCGCATCCGTGTCGAAGGGAAGGATGCGGTCCTCGAAATCCTCGGTGAAAATGCCGCGCGCGGCAGCTTCAAGTTCGCGGTGCCTGCGCCCTTCAGGCATAATCGCCAGGCCAGAGAGAACCTCCGCCTGCGAGATTGCGGTGGTATACAGCAGATCGTCGGGTTGGCGCGCCAGCCACGCAGCGACTTCGAGCGCGGGACGCGGCCGCATGATCTCCGACAGGACATTGGTGTCCAGGATCAGCATCAGTCGAACCGGGGTGGATCGCGGTCCAGTTCGCGCGGCGGCAGTTCCAACTCAATGCCGCCCAAAGGCTCAACACGGGCACGGATGCGCTCATACAAATTGCGCCTGGGACGCTGCTCCGGTTCTTTCAGAGTCGCCTGCAGGATGCTGCGCAGTTCCGCCTCCATCGAGTGGCCATGTTGGGCGGCTCGCACCCGCAGCCGCTCCTTGATCGCGGGATCAAGGTTTCGGATCGTGATGCTGCTCATGGGTCGTGAGCCTTCGTTTATCTGCATAGGGACCGTTTGTAGCACTGCCATCAATGATGTCAAAGATCTCGACGATTGCAGATTTTCGGCTTGCTGCTTCGGAGGCTTATAACTCACATTATCGCGCGTGGTGGAATTGTTCGGGGCTATATCGGTTCCAGGTCCATCAGGATCGGCCGATGGTCAGACTTGCCATAGGCCAGCGAAACCGCATTCGTGCAGCGTAGGCCGCGGATCAGACACCGATCAAGTCGTAATGGCACCAGACCTTTGGCCCGATGGGTCGCGCAGCGTGGGCCGACATCGGCAAAACCGGTCAGACTGAGCGTTCCGAGGGCGTTGAAATCACCGATCACCGCATGAAGTTGCTCGTGAGCACGGAGCAGGTGGCGAAGCTGACGACGGTTGGCGATCTGGCCATGATCCAGATGCACGGTGGCGATCTGAAGTCCGTCAAGACAGACGATGAGGGCGAGGCGGGCATCAATCAGCCGAAACAGCGGGACCGGCAGGTCAAATTTACTGGCCACCGGGAGGGGTTCCACCGTCGTGGTGAAGCGACGGGGACTCCAGACGGCGAGGCCGTAAAGTTGTCCCGACATCGCCTTGCGTACACAGAACCCGCCGAGCTGCCGTGTCAGCGCGTCAGCCGGGAGAGTGGCTTCCTGCATTAGAACCAGGTCGGGTCGATGGGTCTCCACGAGACGGCCGAGATCGTCGATCCCGGCCCCATTCTGCCACAGTAAATTCCAGCTCACGACGCGCATGCCGCTTTATCGGCGGTCAAGGACCCGCAAGCAATCGACGCGGGCGAGGGGAGGGGAGGGATGGGGGAGCGCACACGAAAGTAGCATTTACGTACGCCTATCCGAAAAACGAGGATTTGCCAGACAAACCCAGAAGTGTCCGACAACCTGACATGCCGACGAGATTGTGGATAAAACAGTTTCCGGACAAGAAAGCTGAAAAATGATTGAGCAACCTGATGTCTGGAAAATAGGGCGAGCGGGGGTCAGGCATCCTGGTAGTCCCACTTGATGTAGCCCTTGGTGTCGGCGGCCCATTTTTCATCGATTTCGACGAGGACGGCGCTGACGAGGCGTTCGAGGGAGGCTTCGTTGGGGAAGACCCTGATTTTGGTGGTGCGGCGTTTGAGTTCCTGCTGGATGCCGCGTTCCATGGGGTTGGAAGTGCGAAGCCGGCGCTGGTGGGGTTCTGGCAGTGTGAAGACGGTGAGGCCTTCGGGGATATTTCGTTCGAGCCAATCGGCGAGCTTTGGTGCGGTGTCGCGATAGGCATTGACGAGGGTTGTGAGAGCGATCTGGGCAGCGGCGAGGGAATTTGCGTTCCAGACGGTCCGGAGTTCTGCGCCGATGCGTTTGCGGATGGCGTGGTTGGGGGCGTGGTGGATGGCGTTTTGGGCGAGGTGGAACTGGCATCGTTGCCAGTGTGCGGCGCCGAAGACGGCGCGGCGTGCGGCGTGCAATCCGGCATGGTCATCGGAGACGATGAATTCGACGCCTCGCAGGCCACGCTGATGGAGGCTTTCGAGGAAGGCACGCCAATGGACTTCGGCCTCGGAAAGGGCGACCGAGACGCCGAGGACACGGCGGCGTTCATCGGGTCCGATGCCGATGGCCGAGAGCACGGCGGCATCGCGGACGACGCCATTATCGCGCATTTTTTCATATCTGGCGTCGAGGATGAGGTAGCGGATCTCGGCGAGGGGTCGGGTGCGCCAGGCGGCGAGTTCGTCATCGAGCAGCTTGCTGGCGCGGCTGACCTGAGCGGAGGAGAGGCTTTCGATGCCGAATTCGCGCATGACGGCCTCGACGTCGCGGGTGGAGACGCCTTTGATGTACATTTCGGCGACGGCGACCATGACGGCGCGGACCGAGCGTCGGCCGCGTTCGAGGGACTGTGGGTAGAAGGGTTCGCCCACGTGACCGGCGGTTTTGGGGACATCGACGGTGATCGACCCGGCCGGGGTATCGATCCGCTTGGGCTTGTAGCCATTGGCGTAACCCTGACGATCGGGGTTGCGCTCGTAGTGACTGGCGTGGAGGAAGCGTTCGCGCTCGATCTGCATGGCGAGTTCGAAGGTCCTGGCAAATACCGTGGCGATATCGCCTGCGCCGTTTTCGATCAGATGTTCCAAAAGTGCCTCGATAATCGTATCCTTTTTGGCGTCCATTCATCGGTCTCCATGTTGGTGTGAACAACTGCATGGAATACCAGAATGAACAGCCCTTGCCGGGGCATGCCCCGGCAAGGGCACCAACTCCCAACCCAAAATGAATTTCCAGACGTCAGGTTACACCACCTGAAAAATGTTCCCGCCTCGTTCACGTCTAGCGTACGTAAAACTCACTTTCGTGCCCGACCCCCTTTGGCCTCTCTTTGACCTGAGTGGCTGCGCCAGACGCCGCTACGCGGGCGGCCTACGGCGCTCCCGCGCTGCGCTCGCTCTGACGTAAATCGCGATGCGTTGTGGAGATACCGCAAAGAGGCAATGGGAAAAGAGCCGTTTGGCTGGCGTGGGGTAAAACCTCGGATCATTGACGACACAGAGCGATGTATTTACGTTTATACATTGATATACAGGCAATTCGACCCTTGCAGGAGCGCCGCCCGTGACGATCACCACACTATCCAGCCGGGAGTTCAATCAGGACACCAGCCGGGCCAAGAAAGCCGCCTCGACAGGGCCGGTGTTCATCACCGACCGAGGCAAGCCTGCGCATGTGCTGCTCAGCATCGAGGAGTATCAGCGCATCACGGGTGGGCATCGCAAAATCGCCGACGCGCTGGCGATGCCGGGCCTGGAGGATATCGAATTTGATCCGCCCCGCGTCAGCATCGGTATCCGGCCGGCCGATTTGTCTCGATGTTTGTTCTGGATACCAACGTCGTTTCCGAACTGCGCAAAATCCGCTCAGGGAAAGCCGACCCAAACGTCGTGCAATGGGCTGACAGCGTGGATGCTGGCAGCTTGTATATATCAGCCATCACCGTTCTCGAGCTGGAAATCGGCATCTTGCAGATCGAACGGAAAGATCCGGAACAAGGCGGCGTGCTGCGCACATGGCTCGATACCCTTGTTTTGCCTGCCTTCAGGGGCCGGATTTTTGTCGTAGATACGGCTGTCGCACAGTGCTGCGGGCGCCTACATGTTCCCGATCGGCGCGCCGAGCGTGATGCTTTAATCGCCGCGACAGCGCTGGTTCATGGCATGACGGTCGTCACACGGAACGTTGCCGATTTCGTGCCGACCGGTGTTGTGCTCCTGAACCCGTGGGATGCTTGCGCCTCATAATATTTCCGGACTTCCCACCACATTCGGCCCGCCCGTCCTTCCGAAATCCGGTTGTTTTTGCAATCTCAGCCCGAAGTGACGAAACGCCCCGATTTGTAGCATAGGCGGACAAACTGAGAACACGGAAGGGGGCGAACCTCAGGGGTTCTCTGGGTTTGAGCGCGGAGGCGGTTACGGAAGCCGGAATCGCGAGGGGACGGAAAATCGGGGCGTTTCGTTGTTTCCGGCTTTGCCACGGCGATCGGGCATGTCGAGCCCCGGTGATTGGTGCCTCGACCGCCGGGGGGATTATGGGTGGATCCCCCAGCCATAAGTCGATTTCCCCTTGGCGTAGGGATAGCAAACCGTGCCACCTTTCCTGAGTTTCCAACCAGGTTGGGTGCAGTTGGCGAGTAGCGGGATCGATCCCGCCAGATAGAGCCGGTAGGCCAGTTTGCCGTCATGGGTATTCGCCCATGATGCCCGGATGGTCTGCTGGTCATCATGCAACGCGGCCGCGGTGACGCCTGTCGTGTATCCGTCCTGCCACATTACCCGATGCGAACCATAGAAGATGACGGCGATCATGATGAGCACTGCGACGACAATGGTCCCGCCGATCTTGAGGGCACTGAGGCGCGCCTCGGTGGCATCGATCCTGACACGGTCCTCGATGGCCTTGCTGATCGCGGTGATGGCTCTGGATCGCCATTCCTCGACCGTGGCATCGCGCGCTGCGGTGGCGCCCTCCTGCAGATCGGTTGCCGATGCCTGAAGTGTCCTTGAGGCGGAGGCGATAGCGGTGGCAATGGCGTCCTCGATATGGGTGATGATCTGCCTTGTGTCGCCGGTGAAAGCCACGGTGGCTTGCCGGGCTGCCGTTTCGATCTGCGTGACGATCGAATTTCCCGTCTTGCTGCCGGTTGCCTCGATCGTACGGGAGAGATTGTCCTCGATCCCCGCGATCGACCAACGCGTCTGTATCTCCGCTGCTTCGAATACACTCGATAATGCCGGTTTGGCCTGATCGATTGCCACGGCGATTATGCTGGCGGCCGTCTCGGTTGCCTCGCGTAAGGCCTCGCTGGTTCGGGTGACGTTGCCGGTCGCGACGCCGAGGGAAGCGGCGAGGGTGGATGCTGCCTGCAGATTGGTGGCGGCACTGGTGGCGTGGGCTGCCAGCACGACGAGCAGGATCCAGCCGCTATCGGTTTCCGTGAGCTTGAGGAGCCGGCCGATCCGGCGGATGCGGGTGATGGTGATGGTATCGGGTTCAATGCCGGCGATTTCGCGATAGAGGGATGCGACATCGGGCAGGGTGCTGTCGGGTGGCGCAGAGGTCATGGCATTGCACATGCGCTGCTGGGAACACGTGACCGTCGTGGTTGACCCAGGATCGGCAGGAAGAATTCGGCACAGCGATTGCGCCATTGTTCGAGGGCAATCCGTTCGAACAAGGGCGTCGTGGTGAGGAGATGGGCCGGTGATCGATGACCGAACAGCATTGCGCGCACGGCCCAGGCGGGTGGGACGGGGAACGTAAGATAACCGGGATCATTTCGATCGACGTCCCCCGGGCGATGACCCTCAGGATCGCGGTGTCTGGCATCGATCCGGTCAGGGCGAGAACGCCCGATGAGCCAAAGCCGATCCGGTTCCATATGCGTCAATTCGTGCAGCTCGAGTGGCGCGAGTGGCGCGTCCGGGATCACCAGGAGTGTGCTGAACGCGGTTGAAATCCGGTTGTCGGACTGGGTTCGAGCCACGCCTGATTGGTGGATCGTTGTCAGATCAGCGGACCCGCCGGTGATGATGATCATCCTCTCCCGGGTTGCGCCGATGATATCGGCGAGCTCGCTCTCTGTTGCGGCCTGTCCGGGATCGATTCTATGGATCGCGGCGGCCTCGTCGCCGATACAGAGGAGATCAGCCTGATGGTCAGGATTGGTATGGATCAGCACGAAAGCCTCGTCACGTCGCCGCCTGGCGTGATCAGCCAGCGCGATCGTCACCAGGATTTGGCCTGTCCCGGGATTGTTATTGTGCCGTGTCCCTGACTGGTACCGCAGGATGGAGATGACCCGGCGTTTCATAGACCGTCGAGTGGCAGCGTCGCGGCATCGGATGTCGGGCGGGGGGAGGGCGTGTCGAGCAGGGTGATCTCTGGCTGCGGGAGCGATGTTTTCGGTTTTGATCTGGATTGACGGATCGGGGTCTTCACATTGCGCTGGCGCGGCTTGATCGCCTCGCGCAAGGTGGCGGCACTGACCTTGACCTGGGTATGGCGCGACAGCCATTCGGCGATTGCCGCGATGGTATATCCCTTGTCCTGCATTTCCTTGATGGCGGGTGCCAGGCTGACCAGGGCATCGCGCTTGCTGGTGATGGCGGCATCGCGCGCGTGGGGCAGGGATTTCATCTGCTCGGCGATCGCCTTGATTTCGTCCGGAGTAATTTTGAAGCCGGTATCCTTGCCAGACGCCATATTGGCCTCCTGCCTTGCGGGGATGAGAAACAATCCGGCAGCTCGATCGAGTATCGGCAGATCAGGACCGCAGGATCACTTCATATTATCCAAGTCAGAGTCCGACTTCATCAAAATACGCTGTGAAGAGCGCTCAGAGGTGATGGCCTCGGCATGATCGCAGTGCATTGCTCTCGCCTGGCCCGGCTGACGGCCGGTCCAGAGGTGGGACAGGGGCGGGATAGACCGCCGATGATCAAGATCGAGCGATCTGTGAGGGGCTGGTTGAGCGTCTGGTCGATAAAGTGCTGGTATCATGGTGTGACCGTGTCGATGTTTTGGCCAAGCAAGGTCAGAAAAATGTTTTACAGACCAAGGCACCCTTGTGCTAAACCGAGGGGCAGTTGTCGGAGCCAAGGCGAGGGTGGCATGTCTGATGGGCTGGACGCTGGGTCGGGAGATCTGAGTACAAGAAAGGCTGTTCGACCGCGCCGTGCGGGGTGCCGGTTTGGCGGTGGTCCCTGTGCCTGTGCACCTCTACGCGCCAAGCCAACATCGCGTGACGATTGGGGCGTGCGGGAGGGAGAAGCATGACCGAGCGTGAGATCGCTGCATCGCTCACGGCTCTGCGTGACACGGTTGAGGGTCTGGAACGTGGTCTGCGCAAGATGCTGGATATTGAGGAGACGCATTCGGAAATGCTGCGCCGTCTGCTGATTGCCGCTGCCGAACCGGAAAAGGATGAACAGGAGCTGAATCAGCTGATCAAACAGCTGATTGCCACGCTGAACATACAGAGTGATGCGATCATGCAGCTCAGAGGAGATATCAACGGTCTGGCCGATACGATCGGGACCGGCGTGGCGACGGCGGTGCGGCGTGTTCTCTCGGAGGGCTGATCGCGTTTGTTATGGTGTGCTCCATCACGACGGGAGAGCGGTGGTTCAACATGGCGATATCTGCCGTGTCCCGTGTGTCGCGTGTGTCTCGCGTGTCGTCGCGGATGATCGGATGAACCGGTGCTGACGTATCGTACTGGTGCGGCGGGATCACCCGGTGCGGCACGGGCGATGGCGGCGCATCTGCTTGAGCAGACTCTGTCATCGGCGCAGATGGCGCTGGCCCAATATTACGAACACGGCACCATGCCCGCGGCACTGCGTCCGGATCGCGGCGAGGCACAGCTGGGCGCGATGAGGGAGAGCGTGTCGTCTCCGCGTGGGCGGGGCGGTGATGCCGCGGTGCTGGATGCAGCGATCCGCGCGGAACCGGGCCTGGGGTCCGGTGGCATTGCTTTTGCCCGGCGGATCGCTGCGATGCCGGAGACGGCGCTGGCGGATCTGGCGCAGACGATGGCGCGGGTGCGATCGGACATGCACCCCGGTCTGGTGCGTCTGTTGGCACTCGATCCGACAGGTCATCCGGCGGCTGATGAGATTGCGGCGATCCTGGGTGGTCGGCGCGCGGATGGATGGCCGATTGATGGCAAGCAGGTGCAGCGTCCGGTGGTGGCGCTGGCCGATCTCCTGGGGCTTGATCCGTCCGGGGTGCCGCAGCCTGTACAGATCGCGCATATCCTGGAGGGCAAGCGAGCGGACGGGACGGCGCTGAGGGGCGATGCCGGCGCGGCGCGGCAACGGTTCCTGCGGCTCTACGGGGTAAGGGATAGGGAGCCCAACGAGGCGGCCCTCGCAATGATCCGGTCGGGGCGACTGGCGAACGGGCATGAAGTGGTGCCGGGGTCGCTACAATCGGGTCTGACCGCATCACGCGCGGCGATCGGATATATCGACCTGTGCTGGTCGGCGGACAAAACGGTGTCACTGGCCTGGGCATTGGCGCCGACGCCGGTGGAGCAGAACATGATTCTGCAGGCTCATCGTGAGGCGGTGGAATCGGCGATGCGCGTGGTCGAGCGCGGGATCGGGCAGGCGCGGCGTGGCAAGGGGGGGTGTTACGGTGCGGAGAAGGGCGCGATCGGCTGGATTGCGTTCGAGCATTTTGCCAGCCGGCCGACGGTGGAGGTGGTGCGACGAGACGAGGCGGGCGGGGCCAGTCACACGGAGTTGGTGACGCTGAAGGTGGCGGGTGATCCGCAATTGCATACCCATGTGGCGGTGCCGAATGTTGTGCTGACGCCGAGCGGCCGGGTGGGCTCGCTTGACCTGCAGCAGTTGGAGGGGCGCGTCCATGAATGGGGTGCGCTGTACCAGGCCTATCTGGCGGCCAATCTGCGCCGCGCAGGGATTGCAACGTCGCTGGACCCGCAGCGCGGTTCGGCGCGGATCACGATGATACCGGAGGCGCTGCGGCAGGCGTTCTCGAAACGCACCGAGCGTGGGGTGGACGCGGCGCGGCGTTATGCGCGCGATGCCGGGCTTGATTGGGATGCGCTTTCGCCTGAGCAGCAGATCGGGTTCGCGAAACGCGGTGTGCAGGGTGATCCGCGCCAGGCCAAGCAGGACGATCTGAGCGACCGGCAGGCCTGGTGGAAACAGGCACGGGCATTGGGATGGCGCGCGCGGAGCGTCATCACGCAACCGGGCGAGGCCAGTGGGGCGCTGCACCAGGTGCCGGCGCCGGTGCGGTTCCCGGCACCGATCGCCGTGTCTGGTGCGGGGATGACGGAGGCCTTCGAGCGTCGGTGCAAGGAAGCCGGTGAGGCGAATTATTCGCTACGGATCCTCGTCGCTTATCATGAGGCGCTACCGTTTCTTGAGCGGGATCTGAAGCGTCGGGCGGTGATCGATGAGTCGGTGGCGCGCGTGGCTGCGGCGCGTGGTCTGATTGTGAGTGGCATTGCCGATGAGACCGATGTCGATGCGGTGATGACGATGTTCTTTAAGTACGGGGTGCGCCAGGATGGGGAGATGGTGCGTCTGATCCGTGGTGAGACGGATACTGGGCCACGTTCCAGGGTGAGGCTGACGACGGCCATGCATGCGGCGCGCGAGGCGGAGCTGATCAATCTGGCGCGTCGGGCTTCACGCAACCGGCGCGATGTTCTGCCGGAAATGGATCTGGCGATTGATATTGCCCAGGCGTTCGGGAAGTATGCGCCGACCGGGCAGGGGAGGGCGCAAGCTGATCTGGCGCTGCATCTGGGAACGAGTGGACGGTTTGCGGTGGGGATCGGGGTTGCTGGTTCGGGGAAATCGACCGTTCTGGCCCCGCTGGTTACGGCCTGGAAGGCGCAGCGTCGGCGGGTTTATGGCGCGGCGCTGGCGTGGCGGCAGTCGGATGATCTGGAGGCGGCGGGGATCGCGAGCGAGGATCGGGCCGCGCTGTCGGTCCTGCTGGACCGGATCAGAGCCGGGCAGATCATGCTCGATCGGGACAGTGTCATTGTGATCGATGAACTGGGTTTGATCGGAACGCGTCAGATGCTGGAATTGCTGCGTGTGCGGGCGGAGAGCGATTGTACGCTGGTTGCGATTGGTGATCCGCTGCAATGCCAGTCGATCGAGGCGGGGCCGGTGATCGATCTGCTACGCAAGGCGGTGGGGCCGCAGGCGGTGCCGGAACTGCTGAGCTCGGTACGGCAGGTCACGGTGAGCGAGCGTGAGACGGCGCTGTTGTTCCGGTCGGGTTATGCCGATCTTGCCCTGGGACGATTGCGAGCGGAGGACCGGGCAATGATGGTGCCGGGTGGCTACCAGCAGGCGGTCGAGGCGGTGGCCGATCTATGGCAGCGTCACCGGGCGCGGCACGCGAATGAGGCCGATTATACGTTGAGCGTGACCGCGCCGCGCAATACGGATGCCCGGGCGATTGCCACGGCGATCCGGGAGCGGCGTCGTGCCGCGGGGGAGATCGGTGCCGATGCGGTGGTAGTGCCTGCGTGTGATCAGATGGACGATCAGTATGACCTGCGTTTGGCGATAGGGGATCGGGTGCGTCTCTTTGCGCGCACGACGGCGCGTTTTGCCGATGGTGGTCACGGTGTGATCGGCAACAACGGCTCGGTACTGGAGGTGACTGGTGTGGATGCCGCTGGGCTGCGCCTGCGGCGTGGGACCGGACGGGAGGGGATGGTTGCCTGGGACCGGCTGCGTGACCCTGTTCATGGCCGGGTCCGGCTGACTTATGGCGATGTGCTGACGATTGACGCGGCGCAGGGGTCGACGGGTACCGAGCATATCCTGGCGATGCCGGGGGGCAGTGGCACGGTGAACGGGTTCAAGGCCTATGTTTCGGCGAGCCGGCATCGGGTGGCGAGTTTTATGGTGACATCGGAAGGGGCGGAGCGGGGCGCGGTGATGGCGCGGCGCCCGCTCGGCGATCCGCGTCCGATCGGCCTGTCGGATCTGTGGGCGCATATGGCGGAGAATCTGTCGCGACAGGTGGTACCGGAGAGTGCGACGTCGTTCCTGGAGCGGGCGTGCCGGGTACAGACCGGTGCGGTGCGCGCGTTGCATGCGGGGTTTCAGCCGATCGAGCAGCGTGAGGCGGAGCGGCAGGACCCGACGACACTGGTGCAGACCTGGCGGCGCAACCGGCGGACGCATTTGTTCCAGGATCTGACGGACGCCTATCGGGTGGTTTCTGACATACGCGGGGCGTTGCAGGAGATCGGTCGGGTGATACGGTGCCTGTCGAAAGATGTGATAGCGGCTGCGACGCCGCTGATCGATCAGGCGGTGTGGCGGTTCCGTCATCGTCCGAGCCAGATCAGCAAGGCGGCGGATCTTGAAGGCCTGCGCCAGCGGTGGGTCGACCGGCAGATGAAGCTGTGGCTGGATGACGATCTCGCGGCGCACCCAGCACCATACTGGGCGTCGCCGGAGTTCGACCGGGCGCGGATTGCGCGGGAGAAACGGGAGGCCGAGGCGAAGGCGCGTTTCACAAGAGAGGTGAAATTGCTGAGCCACAAGGCGTTGCGGGATTTTGCCAGTGATCTTGATCTGATCGAGCAGATGGAGGCGCAAATGGAGGAAATGAGACAGGAGAGCCAGCGTTACCGTCCGGGACCACGGATGGGGATGTGAGGGGTGAAACTACGGCTTGGGAGCCACTGCCCGGACTATATGGACGAAATCGTGCGTATATGGGCCCAAAATTTTGCCACGCCCACAAATTAGGGTTTGAGCATTAAGAACACTCAGTTTTATTGAGCATGGTTTTTGAACGATGGCTGTCACTGCCGGATTAGCCGATCTGATAGTGTTGAAATTCAAGAAATCCGTATAAAACGGCCAAATGATCCCGCTTCCGTCGCTGCATCCGTTGGCTGGCACCGCCATTCCAGGGAGCTGGATGATAGGGACGGCTGATGGAGATCAAGCAGACGGGCGTCTTGCTATCTTTCCCATTCTCAAGCGACTTACCCCAACATCAATAGGTTTAATCGGCACAGGATTCTATCTTCAGCCAAAAGGAGGATTCGCCACTGCCGCGCACGTCGCCCAGGAGGCACAGGAGCTTATCGCGACGAATCCGGACTCAGTCGGAATAGCCGACACACTACCGAATGGCAGCATAAAGTTCCGCCCAATCTGGAAGTTTTTCATGCACGAAACGGCCGACGTTGCGTTTGGAATTCCGCGTTATGAATTTGTCGACGACAAAACTGGTATGGCATACCGCGCCAAGGTTCTTTCACTGACAACCACTCAGCCTGCTATAGAATCCATTATTAGTACATGGTCTTACCCTCTCCACCAAGTCGTCGGAGATGCAGCAACAGGCCAATTGATACATTTACAACCAGACTTCTATGATGGTGCTCTTCAAGAATTTTATGCTGAGCGCGGTCCCTCGGTGAAGCTAAGGCCGCCCTATTATCGAACCAACATACATCTCCATGGGGGATCGAGCGGCGGGCCTGTTTTCAATGGCGCAGGAGATGTCTTCGGGGTAGCTTCTTCCAGCTTCGAAGGTGAACCGGACTTGGCGTTTGTGACCCCAGCAAGCGCTCTCCTCGAAATCGAAATTCCAGAGATCATCACAGATCAGACGGAATCAGGAAACAAAATTAGCCTTCAATGTCTCGCTAATATTAAAAAAATATTGGCAAAATAGAAATTAATAAACTATTTTTGGTATAAATGAGTTAATGTGAATATACCAGAGGCCCATGCAATAGATTTTGTTGGATGTTTTTCACAAAAATCTTTGATCCAAAACTTTATTCCATCTAGATCCTTTGTTTTTATTCTAATTGGTTTATTGGTGTATCTATTATACACAGATTCAGACCCGACAACATATCCAGCAACCCATTGAGTCTCTAGCGCAATTTGGGTTGGATTATCGATCCATGCTTGATCCCACCTGCCACAACTAAAACTTCCGGTTCCAACGCTCATGAGCGGGGCCGGATCAGCAAATGAAATTTGAACCAGCAACCTCAGGACTCCCCTCATTCCTATATCGTACCGAAGGTTCCATTGAAAACTGACTGTTGAGCGAGGTTTTGGGCGAAGTTTTCGATCAATGGGCGGAGGCGATGCTCTGGCATATTGGGGATGAGTTCGTAGAGCATGCATCCTTGCCGGAAGAGTGAGTGGGTCCGCCGCTTTGAGGTATTGGATTTGAGGTGCCTGTCGTAGCCGAGAGCTTCTCCGGTGGCACCGAGCAGAGTGAGCAGGGCGACAGCGAAGGCATTGAGCAGCCACAGGCGATCGCGCCGCTCCGGGGTGCTGACGTGGAGGGCGCCCATCCCCATGCCGAAGCGCAAATTTTTGGTGTCGCGGAATGAGCCTGAGCATGCAAAGCGATGGGTTTTCGGCGGTATTTGATCACGGTATTTGAGGTTTGGCCGAGTGGCGACCTCGCGGATCGTGGATAATCTGTGGGTAGGGTATTCCTTCCCTCGTTCCTTCCTTCCATTCATTCCTTGGTGAGACTGAAAGACCATTCCTCGGCGCCGACCTGCATTTGCTACCGCCGGGAGCGGAGGTGTGCCTGGCATGGGCACTGGATTGGAGGTGAAAGTCCTTCGCGGGGCGAGTTGGTAGCAACCGCGAGCCAGAGGCAACTGCATGCAGGGATACGCCGTCGTGAGACGCCGGCCCTGGCGCCGCGAGGCCGTGTGGAGAAGAAGCCCGAGGCGAACCGCAGCACCGAACGAAAGTGAACCTCTGTGCAAGCCGGACCGGTCGGGTGAGCGTGTCTTCGAACGCGATGCCCAAAATCCAACCGAGGCCGGGACGGTAATGGGGGCGGAGGCGGCGGGACATCCAGTGCTCTTACCCAGGGAGATCTGCATGGGTCCGCGTGAGCGGTAGACCCGGAGGAGGCAACGACGACGGAACGATGCCCATGCAGAAGTCGGATCTCTTCGTAGGAGCGATGAAGCTGGTGAAAGCCAGCTGAGCAAAGGGAGAGATGGGTTGAAAAGGACGGGACATCGTCAATTGAGCTTCGTGTTCGCCGACAGCCCGCAAGGGGGCGACGACGGGAGACGCTCGGACGCATCCGAGAATCGACCGTGGCTGCTGCATACAGCGAAGCGCAAAACCACGGCAGGTCCTGCCGCCCGGGCGGCCGATCCCGATCGGCTGCTGGAGGAAGTGGCGTCCGAGGCAAACCTCGCACGGGCGCTGCTGAACGTAATACGCAACAAGGGTGCCCCGGGAGTCGACGGCCAGACAGTCGAGGAGGCCGAAGCGCAAGCTCCGCGCCTGCTGGCTGTGCTACGCCGTGATCTTCTGGCGGAACGTTTTCGTCCGGGCGACATCCGGCGGGTTTGGATTCCCAAGCCCGGTGGCGGTCAGCGCGGGCTTGGCATTCCGAACGTGGTGACGAGGGTGGTTCAGCAAGCCGTGCTCCAGGTCCTGGAGCCGATCTACGAACCATCTTTTCACACCAGCAGTCACGGTTTCCGTCCCAACCGCGGCGCCCACACGGCGATTGCCGAAGCGACCGGCTATCTGGAAGCGGGCTATCGGGTGGTGGTTGATCTGGACTTGGCGAAATTTTTCGACCGGGTTCATCATCAACGCCTGCTGGATCGTATGAGCCAGCGAATTACCGACCGACGTGTCCTCAATCTTGTACGCCGGATGCTGAAAGCTGCCGTGGTGATGCCGGACGGCACACGTGTCGCCGTCGAGGAAGGAACCCCGCAGGGCGGTCCGCTCTCGCCGTTGCTGTCGAACATCGTACTCGATGAATTCGATCAGGAACTGGCGCGGCGCGGGCTGCGCTTCGTCCGCTATGCCGACGACGCAAATATCTTCGTGCGCAGCGAACGGGCCGGGATACGGATCATGGCATCTCTTCGGCGATTTCTGGAGCACCGACTGCGGCTCCAGATCAACGAAGAGAAGAGCGCGGTCCGCAAACCGGAACAGGTTCATTTCCTTGGCTTCCGCTTCCTCTGTAACGATCGCGCGTCCCCCAATACGGGGATTACGCTGTCCGACAAGGCGAAGCGGGCGGTGATGAACACCATACGGGAACTGACGCCGCCCAATTGGGGTCGGTCGATTAACTCCTGTATGGAGGCTCTCAGCCGTTACCTGAACGGATGGATAGCGCACTACCGGCTTTGTACGCCGGAAGCGGCGCGTGAACTTGGGGCGATCGACGCCCACGTTCGCCGTCGGCTCAGGGCGATCATTGTGCGCCAGAGGAAGCGATCGCGCTTCCTCTATCGGCATCTGCTTGCCCGAAAGATCAGCAAAAAGGCCGCTGCAGGGGCAGCGTATTGCGGCAAGGGGAGCTGGGTAAAATCGAACCGGCCTGGCATGACGAAGGCTTACCCGCCCGCTTGGTTTTGCGAGCGGATGGTCTCACTCAAAACACGCTGGAGCGAACTCAACACCCCTCGGGTCAGCGACCAGCTTACGCTGGCACTCTGATATCGACCCAAGGAGCCGGATGCGGGCCCGCATGTCCGGTTCTGTGAGAGGCGTGGTGGAGTAATCTGCCACGCCTACTCGACGCAGGGTCAAGGAGGCTCCGCGCCGCAGGCGTGGATGCCTTGACGCTGCCGAGCACCCGGCGATGCTGGGCAGGGGTGGGCCGGAAGGATCAGCCGCTGGATGCCTGAGTTTCGATGTGGGCGATCAGTGCCTGGAAGTGATCGACGAATTCCGGGTCGTAGTACTGCGGTTCCTCGACGGCGAACGCGATGACCTTGCGGTAACACTCGATCGCCTGGCGATGGTCCCCTTTGGCCTGATGCAGCCGGCCCAGGCACTCGTAGCCGTCGTGGACGTTGGGGAAGCGTGCCAGAACGTCGTGGGCGCCCCGTTCAGCCTCATCGAATTGCTTCGCCTCGATCAAAGCAAACACCGCATTGGCGGCATCATCCAGATCGTGGTTGCAATCCTCGCAGAGATGGGCCGAGAGGGGCGACACTGCGGCGCTTGCGGCGCTCGCGCGGGCCTCGCGGGCGGTTGCCTCATCTTGGGCCATGCAGCAGCGCTTGTATTTCTTGCCGCTGCCGCAGGGACAGAGATTATTGCGTCCGACTTTGGTCATCCCGCCAATTTCAATTCAAAGGATGGTGCCCCTTGTATCAAGCAGTGCTGGCTGATGCCAAGTTTCATGAACAGTTGCTCCTGTTTGATCGCGATATCGCGGCGACCGCCAGGGCGGCAGGATGCACGACATGCGGTGGCGTCCTTCATTCGGCGCAATTTCAGCGCAAACCGCGCGGTGGTCCCCCAGGTTTGAGTGAGGCGTTCGGCCAACGCTTCAGCTTCTGCTGCGCGATCGACGGTTGTCGCAAGCGAACCACCCCGGCATCGCTGCGCTTTCTGGGGCGTAAGGTCTATCTCGCCACAGTGGTGACGTTGATTTCGGCGATGTGCCATGGGCTCAGCGCCACCCGCCTGCGGCAATTGTCAGCCACGCTCGGGATCGATCGGCGGACGGTCGCGCGCTGGCGCGTCTGGTGGCTCTCGATATTCACCTCCGAGGCGAGCGCGTTCCGACCGGTTGCTGCGGCCGCCTTCATGCCCCCGGTCGACACCGCGACCCTGCCAGCCTCGCTGCTCAATCGTTTTCGCGGCGGCATCGAACAACAGATCATCTCCCTGCTTCGGTTGCTCGGACCGTTGACCGGCGGGGCCTCGGCGATGCGCGCTTTCTGACGGGCGTCGCCGATCCGCAGAAGATGCACGTCGCCGACGATCGGTGAGGTGCTTACCGTAAGCCCGCTGATTGGTTTGGAGGGCAGACGTGACGGAACGAGGCAGATCGCGTGTTCAGGAGCGTTGGGCGCAACTGCGGTTCTCGGTGATCGGTCACTTGTTGGCCGCACCGCCGGAGGCGGGCGCGCTGCGCGCGGCCCTGAAGCAACTGGCGGCCCGTGAATGGCGGCATCCGAGTACCGGTGAACCGGTTCGCTTTGGTGTCTCGACGATCGAGCGATGGTTCTACATCGGCCGCAATGAGCGCCAAGACCCGGTGGGCGTGCTGCGGCGCAAACGTCGCGAGGACGCCGGCCAGCAGGCGTCGATGACTGATGAGATCCGCCAGACCCTGCGGGCTCAATATCAAGCCCACAAGAGTTGGAGTATGCGGTTGCATCACGACAATCTCGTCGCCTTGGCCGAGACCCGGTCCGAACTGCGCCCGGTGCCCTCCTACGCCACGGTCCGGCGCTTCCTGATGACCCATGGCTTGACCAAGCGGTGCCCGATGACGACGCGCCAGACCGCCGGCGCGCTGGCTGCCGCAGCCAAGCTCGATGCGCGTGAGGTCCGCAGCTATGAGGCCGAGTATGTGAACGGAACTTGGCACTGGGATTGTCATTCCGGTTCGCGCAAGGTGCTGACGCCGCGAGGGGAGTGGCGAACGCCGATCCTGTTCGGTGTGCTCGATGACCGCTCGAGGTTGGCCTGCCACCTGCAATGGTATCTGTCCGAGAGCGCGGAAGTTATCGCCCACGGTCTGTCGCAGGCCATGCAGAAGCGCGGCATGCCCCGCTCGGCCATGAGTGACAACGGTGCGGCGATGACCGCAACCGAGATCACCGAAGGCCTCGCCCGGCTTGGCGTCGTTCATCAGACGACGCTGCCCTACAGCCCCTACATGAACGGCAAGCAGGAAGTCCTCTGGGGATCGGTCGAGGGTCGGCTGATGGCCATGCTCGAAGGTGTCGATGACCTCACCCTGGCGCGGCTCAACGAGGCGACCCAAGCATGGGTAGACTACGACTATAATCGCAAACACCACAGCGAGATCGACGCCACCCCCCTGGCGCGCTTCCTCGCCGGCCCCGCCGTGACACGACCATGCCCGGTTGCCGCGGCGCTGAGACTGGCGTTCACCCGCAGCGAGCAGCGGACCTTGCGCAGGAGCGATGGCACGATCGTCATCGAAGGCCGCCGGTTCGAAGTGCCGAACCAATATCGGCACCTCACCACATTGGAGGTCCGCTTCGCCGCCTGGGATCTTGCCCTGGTTCACCTCGTCGATCCGCAAACCGGCACCGTGCTCTGCCGGCTGTTCCCCCAGGACAAGGCCGCCAACGCCAACGGCCTGCGCCGCGGTTTGCAGCCTGTCAGCGTCGACCCGGTCGCGCCGCCGACCCGCGGGATCGCGCCGTTGCTGGCCGATATGATCGAGCGGCAAGCGGCAACCGGACTGCCCCCAGCCTATCTCCCCAAACACGAAGGAGACGACGCGTGAACAACAAACTGCTCGCACTGTACGGTCTCAAATGGAACCCGTTCACGCCCAACGTGCCGAACGAGGCCCTGCATGTCTCGCCTCGTCTGGAATCGTTCTGTTGGCGCGTCCAGCATCTTGCCGGCGAAGGCGGCTTCGCTCTGGTCACCGGTGCACCGGGTTCCGGCAAATCCGCCGCCTTGCGCATTCTGGCCGCGTCGCTGGCGACATTGCGCGACGTGACCGTCGGCGTGATCAGCCGGCCTCAGGCCAACATCGCCGATTTCTACCGCGAGATGGGCGAGTTGTTCGGCGTCGAGTTACGCCCGCATAATCGCTGGGGCGGGGCTAAAATCCTGCGCCAGCGCTGGCAGGCTCATATCCAGACGACCCTCTCCCGGCCGGTTCTGCTGGTCGATGAAGCGCAGGAGATGCAGCCCGCCGTGCTCGCCGAACTCCGCCTGCTCGCCTCCGCCGACCTCGACTCCCACATCCTCCTGACCATCGTCCTGGCCGGCGACGGACGGCTCGCCGAACGCCTGCGCTCCGAGGAGTTCCTTCCCCTCGCCAGCCGCATGCGTGTACGTCTGGCGATCGAACGCGCCACTCCGCAGGATCTGCAGGAGACCCTGCAGCTTGCCCTCCGCCAGGCCGGTGCCGCCACCCTGATGACCCCGGAAGTGATCGCGACGATCTGCGATCACGCCCAAGGCAATCTGCGAACCCTGATGATCATGGCGGCCGACCTGCTGGACGCCGCTGCACAGCGCGAGGCGCGTCAGATCGACGAGACGCTGTTCTTCGAAACCTTCGCCATACCCACGCCAAACACAACCAAGGCGACCGCCCGCCAACGGCGATGACCCCGCTTCCGGTCCAGCCAGCCTACCACCTCACCGACCGCCCCGAGCAGCACCGCTGGCTCGTCGAGGGACTGTGGGCCGAAGAAGCCGTCGGCATCATCGGCGGGGAACCCAAATGCTGCAAATCTTTCCTCGCCCTCGATCTGGCCGTCGCCGTCGCCGCGGGCGTCCCTTGTCTGCGCCGCTTCGCCGTGACACGCCCCGGCCGCGTCCTGCTCTACCCCGCCGAGGACGCGCTTCACATTGTCCGCCAGCGCCTCGAAAGCATCTGTGCAGCCGCCGGTACCCAACTCGCCGCACTCGATGTTCAGGTGATCACCGCACCCAGCCTGCGCCTCGATCTCGAAGACGACCGCGCGCGTCTCGCCGACACCATCGCCAGGCTGAAACCGCGGCTCCTCGTGCTCGATCCGTTCGTGCGCCTGCACCGCATCGATGAGAACGTCAGCGGCGAAGTCGCACCCCTGCTCGCCTTCCTGCGCGACATGCAGCGGCACCATGCTATCGCCGTCGCTGTCGTCCACCATGCAAAAAAAGGCGCCGGGACACTCCGCGCCGGTCAGGCCCTGCGCGGATCATCCGAGTTCCACGCCTGGGGCGATTCCAACCTCTATCTCCGCCGCGATGGCGACGATCGCATCATCCTCACCCCAGAGCATCGCGCCGCGCCCGCCATGCCCAGCATCACACTCGAACTGAACCAGCACGAGACTGCCTTGGCACTCGAACCCATTCACGCGAGCGAACCATCACCCGACAATGCCACACCAAAATCCCTCGACGATCGCATCACCGCCGCCCTCGCCGAAACCGGCCAGCCCCAGCCGTTCACCGATCTCCGCGCCCGCTGCCGCATCCGCGCCGCCACCCTCTATCAGCGCCTCACCGCGATGATCGACAACGGCTGCGTCATCAAATCCCCCGACGGATACCGCCTCACCCAAAACTGACCCCCTTCGCGCCACGTGGATCAACCGCAATTAAGGCATGGCAATCCTCAACTACCCAGCCCAACGGGCCCCGCATCACCACTGCGATACTTCCGCTTCCCGCTTCCCGGGACCCCTACAGAACACGGGAAGTGGAACCCGGAAGTCCATCAAATTTCGCGACCGGACGACCATCAAACAACGTGATCCTGCTCAGAACCCCGGTTCGATGGTCCAGCGTTTCGCGTAGAGATTGATCAGTTGGCGCGCGGTATCATCGGTGGTGCTCGCGGCCAGGCACCACGGTTCCTTCATACCTTTGTCCTGCACGCAAACCACCGTGCCGACGGTGAACCGTTCGGCGGTGACCGCGGCTGCGCGGAGTGTTCTGGCGCGTCCGGCGGCCATCACCCACTCAGCGGCTGGTCTGGCCTCACCGCTCGCCGCGGTGACCAGGATATTGCCGCGAAAGCGGATCACGTAGTCGAACTTCAACTCCTCCGTCAGCACCCGGTAGAGCTTATGATCGCCGAACCCACGATCGGCGACGATGCAGACGCGTGTCTCGGCCGGCACGATTTCCGCCAGCGCGACCAGCAGTCGGTATTCCTCTTCATTGCGCCGGTTCTTCAGATTGGCCTTATCGACCGTATGCCAGATCAGCGGCGTCGCACGGCCGTGCGAACTCAGCAGTGAGAGCATCAAGGTCGCCTGACCATCAGGGTCGAATTCGGTCCAATCCATCGCGACAACGATACGCTCACGCGCACCAATCACGAACGATACCCACCGCCGCAGCACGACGTCCAGATCAATCCCGGGGTTCGAGAGCATGCGATCGACCTGCTTGATCGCATGCTTGGTCAGTCGCCCACGTGCCAGAGCCAGCCCCTGGCCAATCGCCCCAATCGCCAGCGATGCGGTCTCGATGACCCCCAGCGTTGCTCCTGCCAGGGACAGGATCCGCTTGGCATGCAGGTCCTCCCCCAGCAAACCTTCCAGAAAGCGCTGAACATCGTCAAACGACATGGGTCTCCTCCTGGCAGCCATCCGATCCTCCAGAAACCAGACTGATTGCCGGGCAACCTTGGAATCGTGCACCGAGGAACAAGGGTAGCCAGAAAATTCGAACGAAAAGAACCTGGATCAACCGATCCCGATTCCTTCCGAAAATCCAACCCGGCCCTCTCGATTCTCTTCAAACGATAGTTGCGGAATCAATATGAGGGGATCAATGAGACCAGCAACAGCAACAGGGAAAATGCCGATACCAAAAAAATAAATGAGCGTTTCATATTGTCCCAGAATCATCTATTATGGAAAGCGGTGGGAAGTCACGGGGAACATGGCATAATCCCGGCAGCGGGGCCGGGCGACGGGTAGTCGCAGGCGCGCCGGGGATTGGTCAATGGGGATGGCGGGAGGTGCCCCATAGCTCTTTTGCTACTTTCCATAGCCGTCGCAGCAGGTCACAAGAACGCTCCCGAAACGTCACGTTGTCGATGATTGCCAGGTCGCTGAGCCGCGTGGTGCCGGAGCCCCCCGCAGCAATCCCTCCGTGCTCAAATCCTCGTCCAGATCGGGCCAATGGATGCCGTGTCCGGCTCCGGCCCGTTCCCAGTGGTTGCGTTGTTCTGGTGAGGCATTAAGCAGGCGCGGAAACCACGCAAGGGGCGCGGCGATGGTTCGTCCGTCCATCAAACCAACGACCAGCTCGTCATCGGTCACAGAAACGGTGCGAACCCGAATATCCGGGGTTTCAGTTTCGGCCGAAGAAGCCATGCCAACCCTCCAAAAGCGTCTGTTGATGATCGCGGGTCATTCGCAGGATGAGGCCGAGCTCTCGGGGTGAAAATCCGGCATTTGAAGCTATTCCCACAGGTTCAAGCCAGAGCTTCGCCGTTGCTTCGGCCCGGTCCACATGCACATGCGGTGGCTCGTTCGGTTCATGGCTGTAGAAGTAGAAGCGGTAGCCATCACGACGAAGAACTACCGGCATTCAGGCTTGGGTAATTCGTCTTCGGTACCCCACAAGAGCAACCATTTCTGTACGTCCTCATAGGGAACGGTGCGACCGGCGTCCGCCGAGGTGAGGCTGCGTTTGACGACGGCAACGAACGCCTCGGTGTCTGGCTCATCGGACATGTGGTTTGGGAGCAGGGTCATTCAGTTCATTCCTCTGGATCAGAGTGTTCGATCGCTGGGTTCTGATGTCAAGCGAAACCGCGCCCGAATGATGGTCTGCCGGCTGGTTTGATACTCGCGGGCGAGCGCGGACACGGAACTGCCCGCATCGAGCCGGGCAACAACCTGTCGTTTCTGCTCTTCGTTCAGGCTTGCCGGGCGACCGAGAGTCTTCCCCGTGCTTCGCGCGCGGCTCAATCCGGCCTGGGTACGCTCGACCAGAAGATCGCGTTCGAATTCTGCGACGGCCGCGATCACCTGCATGGTCATCCGACCCGCCGAGCTGGTCAGGTCAACCCCACCCAGGGCGAGACAGTGAACCCGGACGCCGATTGCCGCCAGCGCATCAACGGTGCTCCGAACATCCATGGCATTGCGACCGAGGCGATCGAGCTTGGTGACGACCAGAACGTCACCGGCTTCCAATCGATCGACCAGGCGCCGGAATGCCGGTCGCTGCATCGCCGGCGCGCTGCCGGAAATCGTCTCGGTAATGGTCCGGCTCGATTGGACAGCGAAGCCCGCCGCCTTCACCTCGGCGACCTGGTTCTCGGTGGTCTGGCTGGTGGTGGAGACGCGAGTGTAGAGGAATGTGCGGGCCATGATGGCATCAACTCGTCCGAAAGGGATGCCCAATAATCACCTATGTGCTGAACCACGTCAACCCTATATTTTGGTCACGCATTTTCGTAGTGTCCGGAAACGTTCTATTTCGGTCATAGTTTCTGAAACATGCCATCCTTTGGTTTGCCACGGGCCGGCCGGTGTTCCGAAAGTCTTGGGTTTCAATAACCAGAAAAGGAATAAGGCCCAAAGCACCGTATGCGACACAAGAAGCTCCGCTGCAAAGAAGGGGCGAGGCAAAGAATGCTTTTTACTGCTTATGCGATGCCAGGAACCAACAGATGGTTGATATGCTGAGCCCAATTTTTTGACATGGTCTCAAGGCTTAGCTCTGCACGCACCGATGATGCGCAGCCAGGCAAACCATTGCGCAGCGCCTCTCGTACTAAACGACGAAACGTCGCTGGTTCATCGGCAATATAAACACCACGGTTTAGCGCATCCCTAACTATAGGACCATAACCGTCGATAGCATGCCGAGTGGAGATAACAGGGAGACCGCTAGCGATCGCATCTGCAGTCTTTAATTTCGAGCCAGCACCAAATTCGACCGGCACGATGACACAGTGCGCCGCTGAGAAAAACTCGCTTTTCTCACTTTCATTAAGATATCCTATGATGCGAGTGCGTTTCTCGTTGATACTAATGAAATTTTGAAATCGCTCATCCTCTTGTACCGCACTGCCAAGCGCGCCAGCAATCCAAATCTGCTCATTTTGTGCAAGAAAACCAAGTCCCTCCGGAAATATGCTAAAGAAGCCTTCCACGTTGGGCCAATAGGCACTACCCATCAATGCTGCATAACGACACGCCGTCGCATTAGTTTCCGCCGTAAAACGGGAGAATGGACGTACGCTTATTCTTGATGACGCTAAATCCGAGACCGCCGGAAGATAAATTACATGCCGGCCGCTGGTGCGTTCAATTTCGTCCGCCTCGACATCGGAGATCGAAAGTACCAAATCGGCTGTTCGAGCTCTCAGGACTCCCCTCATTCCTATATCGTACCGAAGGTTCCATTGAAAACTGACTGTTGAGCGAGGTTTTGGGCGAAGTTTTCGATCAATGGATTGAGCAACCTGATGTCTGGAAAATAGGGCGAGCGGGGGTCAGGCATCCTGGTAGTCCCACTTGATGTAGCCCTTGGTGTCGGCGGCCCATTTTTCATCGATTTCGACGAGGACGGCGCTGACGAGGCGTTCGAGGGAGGCTTCGTTGGGGAAGACCCTGATTTTGGTGGTGCGGCGTTTGAGTTCCTGCTGGATGCCGCGTTCCATGGGGTTGGAAGTGCGAAGCCGGCGCTGGTGGGGTTCTGGCAGTGTGAAGACGGTGAGGCCTTCGGGGATATTTCGTTCGAGCCAATCGGCGAGCTTTGGTGCGGTGTCGCGATAGGCATTGACGAGGGTTGTGAGAGCGATCTGGGCAGCGGCGAGGGAATTTGCGTTCCAGACGGTCCGGAGTTCTGCGCCGATGCGTTTGCGGATGGCGTGGTTGGGGGCGTGGTGGATGGCGTTTTGGGCGAGGTGGAACTGGCATCGTTGCCAGTGTGCGGCGCCGAAGACGGCGCGGCGTGCGGCGTGCAATCCGGCATGGTCATCGGAGACGATGAATTCGACGCCTCGCAGGCCACGCTGATGGAGGCTTTCGAGGAAGGCACGCCAATGGACTTCGGCCTCGGAAAGGGCGACCGAGACGCCGAGGACACGGCGGCGTTCATCGGGTCCGATGCCGATGGCCGAGAGCACGGCGGCATCGCGGACGACGCCATTATCGCGCATTTTTTCATATCTGGCGTCGAGGATGAGGTAGCGGATCTCGGCGAGGGGTCGGGTGCGCCAGGCGGCGAGTTCGTCATCGAGCAGCTTGCTGGCGCGGCTGACCTGAGCGGAGGAGAGGCTTTCGATGCCGAATTCGCGCATGACGGCCTCGACGTCGCGGGTGGAGACGCCTTTGATGTACATTTCGGCGACGGCGACCATGACGGCGCGGACCGAGCGTCGGCCGCGTTCGAGGGACTGTGGGTAGAAGGGTTCGCCCACGTGACCGGCGGTTTTGGGGACATCGACGGTGATCGACCCGGCCGGGGTATCGATCCGCTTGGGCTTGTAGCCATTGGCGTAACCCTGACGATCGGGGTTGCGCTCGTAGTGACTGGCGTGGAGGAAGCGTTCGCGCTCGATCTGCATGGCGAGTTCGAAGGTCCTGGCAAATACCGTGGCGATATCGCCTGCGCCGTTTTCGATCAGATGTTCCAAAAGTGCCTCGATAATCGTATCCTTTTTGGCGTCCATTCATCGGTCTCCATGTTGGTGTGAACAACTGCATGGAATACCAGAATGAACAGCCCTTGCCGGGGCATGCCCCGGCAAGGGCACCAACTCCCAACCCAAAATGAATTTCCAGACGTCAGGTTACACCACCGATCAATGGGCGGAGGCGATGCTCTGGCATATTGGGGATGAGTTCGTAGAGCATGCATCCTTGCCGGAAGAGTGAGTGGGTCCGCCGCTTTGAGGTATTGGATTTGAGGTGCCTGTCGTAGCCGAGAGCTTCTCCGGTGGCACCGAGCAGAGTGAGCAGGGCGACAGCGAAGGCATTGAGCAGCCACAGGCGATCGCGCCGCTCCGGGGTGCTGACGTGGAGGGCGCCCATCCCCATGCCGAAGCGCAAATTTTTGGTGTCGCGGAACCCCGGTTCGATGGTCCAGCGTTTCGCGTAGAGATTGATCAGTTGGCGCGCGGTATCATCGGTGGTGCTCGCGGCCAGGCACCACGGTTCCTTCATACCTTTGTCCTGCACGCAAACCACCGTGCCGACGGTGAACCGTTCGGCGGTGACCGCGGCTGCGCGGAGTGTTCTGGCGCGTCCGGCGGCCATCACCCACTCAGCGGCTGGTCTGGCCTCACCGCTCGCCGCGGTGACCAGGATATTGCCGCGAAAGCGGATCACGTAGTCGAACTTCAACTCCTCCGTCAGCACCCGGTAGAGCTTATGATCGCCGAACCCACGATCGGCGACGATGCAGACGCGTGTCTCGGCCGGCACGATTTCCGCCAGCGCGACCAGCAGTCGGTATTCCTCTTCATTGCGCCGGTTCTTCAGATTGGCCTTATCGACCGTATGCCAGATCAGCGGCGTCGCACGGCCGTGCGAACTCAGCAGTGAGAGCATCAAGGTCGCCTGACCATCAGGGTCGAATTCGGTCCAATCCATCGCGACAACGATACGCTCACGCGCACCAATCACGAACGATACCCACCGCCGCAGCACGACGTCCAGATCAATCCCGGGGTTCGAGAGCATGCGATCGACCTGCTTGATCGCATGCTTGGTCAGTCGCCCACGTGCCAGAGCCAGCCCCTGGCCAATCGCCCCAATCGCCAGCGATGCGGTCTCGATGACCCCCAGCGTTGCTCCTGCCAGGGACAGGATCCGCTTGGCATGCAGGTCCTCCCCCAGCAAACCTTCCAGAAAGCGCTGAACATCGTCAAACGACATGGGTCTCCTCCTGGCAGCCATCCGATCCTCCAGAAACCAGACTGATTGCCGGGCAACCTTGGAATCGTGCACCGAGGAACAAGGGTAGCCAGAAAATTCGAACGAAAAGAACCTGGATCAACCGATCCCGATTCCTTCCGAAAATCCAACCCGGCCCTCTCGATTCTCTTCAAACGATAGTTGCGGAATCAATATGAGGGGATCAATGAGGCTGCCCCCCTCAACCGGGGTCGCCGGCTTACTGACAAGATTATCTTATTGTTCCACGAATCCTGTGATCAAGGCCAATACGATGTCGCTAAGCAATTGCTTGCCATTGCCGACGAACTCTTGAAAAAACCATATAAGAAACTGGAAGAACCTAATCGTCGAAAATCGATCGAGAGCCTGGTAGCGGCCTATGAACGCTTATGGCATCTGATCCATTGAAGACAACTTAAGCGTGAACATCCGGTCTGACTTTCGGTCCCCACACTTTTGAGAGTTTTGGGATCTGGTTTTACCGTAGGAGTTTCGTCCTCTCCGCGCACACGCCCCAAAAATCCGGCGCGATTCTGTTAATCAAATTTCATTAGCAAAGCCACCAACACCCTCACAGTCGGGTTCTGTATCGAAGCGCTTCGTGAGGCGCTAGTTGTAGCTGCGCGACTTTATCCGCAGGCATGCGCGATTTCATCGGCCATTTCTGCTCAAATTATCTGATCGCAGACCGCTTGCCGTGCGCAGATTAGGTGCATCCATGCCCAAATTAACTGATCGGTGCGCGACATCAACCGCCCATGCGCAAAAATCGTGACACAACATTAGCCGTTTGATCTCATTGAGATTTCCTGATTTAGTCGATCACGTCGGTCGGATCTGGAATGGGTATGAGAGCCATCTGGTTTGTCTCGAAAGGTTCTATACGTCCGAGCTATGATGCCTCAGAACGATGAAAACGATCCTATTGGGGCGGAAAAACTGTCTCAGCCGACCGTACCGCTGGGGTAGACTTGAACGGGGCAGCCTGGGATCACGAATTATGAACATGACCCTCTGATGTCGTGCACCGATCAGTTAATTTGCGCATGGAGGCACTTAATCTGCGCACGGCAAACGGTCTGCGATCACTTAATTTAAGCAGAAATCACCGATGAAATCGCGCATGGCTGCGGATAAAGTCGCGCAGCTACAATTATAGAGCAAACCGTGAGTGTAGGGTCGAACTCGATCGTCGTGTAACCCGGCCAATTACGCGACGGTGGCAAGCCCATGTTTGGCAACGAGTGAGAGCAGTTTGAGAGATGCGCCTTGCGGATGCTTCTCGCCCCGTTCCCACTGACTGATGAGACCGGTGGTGACATTGAGATAGCGCGCGAATACGGCCTGGCTCGCCCCCTCACGTTCCCGCAAGCTCCGGATTTCCTCGGGGGCGAGTGGGCGCACCGGCGTCAGGCACGCTTCATCAAACTTCCGCATCGTCTGCTTATCCATGAGGCCGGCCGCGTGCAGCCCCTCGGCTGTTTCGTGGATCGAGGCCATCACCGGGCTACGATACTGCTTCGTCATTGCACATCACCTCCATTAGGGTGCCGTTTGCTATCGCCCTTGCCAGGGCATCATCGTCGTAGTTCATCATTTCGACCGCGAGCATCTTGAACGCGGCGAGTTCGTCATCCCGAATGTTGTCCTGTTCGTTCTTGGCAAAGCCGTGAACAAAAAACGCCTTCTCTCGCACGCGGAACAGGACGATCGTACGAAAGCCTCCCGATTTGCCGCCGCCTTGCCGGGCGATCCGCTGTTTGACGACACCACCGCCCAGGTCGGCATCGACCAGGCCCCGGGAAACGTCGGAAATCGCCGCGCAAAGAACCATATCCGTAATCCGGGCTTTTCGGGCAAACCTCACGAACGCCTTGTTTTTGAATACGCGCATCGCCCCGCCTGCCCTTAACCCAGAATCGCAGTAGAACAATTTATAGCACCAGGTATTATAGAAAACAATGAGCCTCTACCGGCTGGCCCCCTTGGAAAGGCGACAGGACGGTGAACGGATCACCTGAACGATTCACCCCGCGAAGCGGAGAATCGCAGGGCCGAGCGATAGCCCCCGGCCATGATCAGAAACCGGCGGAGACGAATCCAATATTCGAGAACCGTTTGGTCCAGATTACCGAATAGGTGGTCTCCGCCGCGCCAGACTGCGTACCATCTCTGTGCGCCCCCGTTCGCACTCACGTCAGGCGCCATCTCTGGGGCCGAAATAGCAAGCCGGCCGGTCTTGAATTGACCGGCCGAGCATCAAATTTCCGTCGCCGATCCTTGAGGCCAGGTCACTCAAGTGTCAGGCGGCTTTCTTCTTTCGCAAGGCGGCGGCTGCTGGTGAGGGAGGGGCTTCAGGGACGGGTTTGGTACCGAGGCCGATTTTCTTGGCGAGGGCCGACCGCGTCGCGGCATAGGCTGGTGCGACCATCGGATATTCAGCTGGGAGTTGCCAACGCTCGCGATACTGTTCTGGCGTCATGTTAAAAGATGACTTGAGGTGGCGCCGAAGCATTTTCAGTTTTTTGCCATCTTCAAGACAGATGATATAGTCGTTGAAGACTGATTTTTTGGGATTGACCGCGGGTTCTGGCGGTACTTGGGCTTCGGTTTCTTGCGTTTCAACACCGCCCAGGCTTTGATATACGTCATGTATGAGGGTTGGCAGCATGTCGGCGGGCACAGAGTTATGCGAGACATGGGCAACAACAATTTGAGTTGTCAGTTGCAGCAGCAGTTGGTTTTCGGTCATATCAACCATAAGCAGTCTTTCTAAAAAGATGAATAAACAATTCGATAGGATAATTGTATTCATAAAAAAATCAAGTGTGAGAGCCGCCGATCTCCCATTCTACCCCAATATCGGCTATGCCTAGAAGGGTGGAATCGGAGTTAAATTCCTACTGATTCATAAATTCTGCGTAGCGACACAATTTTATTGGATTATTGAAAGCTATAAATAAAGAGGAAACTCTTTCCCACAGTGGCTGCCCGGTTCTGTGTTGTTTCGTCCGTAAACCTGGCCGATTGATTTTTGCAGTAAATTATTGCCGGAGTTAATAGGCGCGGTCTTTCCGGGAAGCCAGTTTATCGGCTGCGAGACTGACACATCTTTCAAACACGCTGAGCGCGTCAAATGGCTCGTCCTGGCCCAACTCAGGAAGAGTGATCATAACTCCGCCGCCTTCGAGCACGGCACCGGCAATCATCAAATTATCGGGAAGATCAAACCCTTCGACCGCTATGCCACACATCGGATCGGGTATGACGCTGGTCTGGTCCTGGCTGCGCTGATCGAACAAGCGCGCGGAATTCGAGTATCCGAAGATCGGTTTATCTCGCCCGAGGAACCAGCCGATTTCGACGAGTGTGCCGGCATCGGCGGAAGCCCCCCGAAACGGCGTCAGATTGGCGATGATGATATCGCTGGCCTCCATCATCTCGATGTCTTTGTGGAAAATATCGGTCCACTTGATATCAGCGCCCTGGCCAGATGCGGGCTCGGCATCCTGATTGAGGGGCGCGAGACCGGTGATGCCGTATTTCGCGCAGATCTCGATCTTGCAGCGTGCATGCTCGACCGCGTTCGGCATAAACACGTCGGGTCCTGCAAGATAGGCTTTGATCACCAGGTCACTCCTTGCTCAGGTGGACAGCTGCTTGAGATCCATCATGATCAAAGCTCTTGCAGCCAGGGCGCGCATTGATTTGGCCAAGGTCACCGATCGACCGCCGCCCGTCGGCAACGATTTGCGTATGATGGGCGGTGTCTGTCGGTGACGTGGCGGTATTCATACCCGCGTTATAGCCCAAGGAGGATGAATCAGAACCGGCATGCGCACCTGATCGGCAATCGCATCAGACTGGCGGTTTTCGTTGAGGCACCGGCGCGATCCAGAAGACCATTTGGCAAGCCTTACGACCATGCTGCTGATAGGAGACATTGATGCCGTGGCATTCTTTCATCACGGACACAATCGGATTGTACCTCATCAGCATGTTCCAATCGGTGACGGCCTTGGGTCCCTGGGTGTCTGCGATCGCACCGAGCAGGGCATTTCCATCCCTGAGCGACGCCGCTATGCGCGTGCGGTCCCAGTGATAGCCATAGGCGAGCCCACCGATCCCTGCGAGCACCATGAGTCCGGCCGCGCAGACGATCGACATGACCCAGGCCGCGCGTGCCTGTGCGTGCATCTGGGTTTTGACCTCTTTGGCGATCGACTGGATGATGGATTGGCCCATTTTCGCGTGAGCGGCATTGATCTCATCCTGGGCAAGCTTGGAGACAATGGTGCCTGTGATTTTCAGGTCGTCCTGGACCTGCTTGATACTGAGGAGCCTTGCATCGAGTCTGTCGATCCGCTGGCCGGCGATCTGGCGTTCGCTGAAGTGGACGGCGCGTAGGGCGGTCAGATGGGTCGTAAAGGCGCGGAACAGTTTTTCCGCCGGATCTCCGGCGATGCCGCCGAGATCGGCGGCGCGGATGAATTCATCCTGGGCGGTTCGGATGATCCGGTCGAAATCCTGGCCTTGATCCGGCTGACCGGCGATCACGGTATCCATGACGCTACCCCGCTGAACCGGTGGGTCATCAGCTCGAGCCACATGCGGATCCGGGCATGATCGAAGATGCCGAGCGGGAGCTCGATGCGGCCTTCCATGGCCTCGTAGAACCGGCATTGGCGGCTTTCGATCGCGTCGGCTGCGAACAGGCGGGGCATCCAGAGCTGGACACTGTTGCGAGCGATGCTCTGGAAGCCCGGCGTATCGATCAGGCGTGCGAAAGCGTGGCGGCGGGTCTGGCCGGTCTGGATGCTGACCTCGTTGAGAACCAGGGCCTGGGCGGCAGGCATGAACCCCCGCGAGGTGAGGGTCATGGCGGGGGTGAGGTCTTCGGGTTGGGTACCGAGCAGATAGAACATCACCGGCGCGATGCCGGCGGCTTCGAGAGTGGCGGCGAGATCGGGCATTTCGGTGGCGAGGGCGCGCAGGGTGGTATCACCCCCGCCCAGATCGATGATGGCGGATTGTTTCGTGATCACGCAATGTTCGAGGAGTTCCTGGAGCCAGGTGGTGACGCCGGCGGCATTGTCGGTATCGGGGCGGGCGACGTCGTTGAAATAGCCGGAGAACGAGGCGTTGGAGGGGTCGATATCGGCGAGGAGGACCGAGTGGCCGGCGCGGAGTGAGGTTTCGGTCAGCCAGCGCAGCAGGGTGGTTTTGCCGGTCTTGCCGCGTCCGGCCGCGAAGATGATTTTTGGTTTGTCCGAGAGATCGATTCCGGTTTCGATCGGGGGTTCGGGTTCCTTCTGGGGCATCAGTGCCGTGACATCCTGGGCGCGGGCCGGGAGAGGGGAAGCGGCGGCACGGTTGAATTTGACCGGACTGCCCATGGCGGGTTGCGCGGCGGGTAATTTGGCGTCGGCCATAGGCGTTTATCCTTTCATTCGGATGATCCAAACAGGCGTTGACGAAGAGCGGCGCGTTCGGCCTCTTCCTCCGGGGTCGGGAGCGAAACAGGTTGCAGGGGTTTGAGGCTGACGGGTTTGAATTTGGCGGGAGCGGCGGGTGATGGTGTCGTCCCCGAGACCGGGGCGGTGTTCATACTCGGGCGTCCGGTCGCAGCACCTTGCTCGACCGACTGTGATGTTCTGGGCAATGGAGGCAGGGCGCGTTGGCGGGCGATGACGGCGCGGGCGCGTTTCCAGCACTGGCGGACGGCTTCGGGTTTGAGGGGTTCGCCTTTGCCATTGAGAAAGCCGTGATCGGCGATGTAGCTGCAGAAGCGGGTCCAGTTGACGCGTCGTCGGGCGAAGAGGGCGATGAGATCGTCGTGGTGATCCATCATCCAGACGATGAGGGGGGCGCGAGCACCGGGCGCCTGATGCATGGCGGCGTCGAGTTCGGCGAGATCGATGGTCGGGGTGTGATGAGACTGGTTCAGCATGGGGATGGGATCATAGGCAAAATCCGGCGGTCCTTTTCATGAAATCTCCGATCATCCGGTGGCCGCACGGTTCAAATATTGGTGATGGTTCGGCTATTGGACGGCTCTGGAACGATGGGGGTCTGGCTCCGATCTCGTTCTAAATCGGCTCGATACCCGGTGGTTGACCGGCTCAAAAACGGCTCGGATAGTCGGTAGAGGTAGTCACAGACCATTGCACCCATGGTGCTTGTTTCAGATAGTGATAACCGGATAGGATGGTGGCAGGCAAGGAGAATTGCATGGCCCGGCCGACGGCCCCTGCTGCGAGTTCGATGGAGGCGCGACTGGACCAGATCACGCAGGTCCTGCGGCTGATGCTGGAGACGCAGCAGACCCATACGGAGATGCTGGCGCAGGTGATCGAGGCGGCGACCCCGACGGGGGAGAGTTCGCTGGAGGCCTCGATGCGGTCGGTGGCGGTGGCGCTACGGGATCAGACGAATGCCCTTGTCCGTGTCCAGGAGAAGCTGGGCGGTTTGGGCGTCGAGATCGAGGCCGGGGTGGTGCGCGGGATGAACGTGGCGTTGGGGATCGACCCCGATGCGCCAGCCACCGGATCGGGCGGGTCGCGCTGATGCTGACGTTCCGGGCCGGAGCGGCGTTATCGACGGGATCGGCGACCAAGATGGCCGATCACCTGATGACCCAGACCCTGCCGGCGACGGCGCAGGATTTGGCGCTTTATTATCAGCGCGGAATGACTTATCAGGACGGTATGTGGCAGCCCGGTGGGGCCATCATCGCGCGAGCGGATAGCCAAGCTGTTACGGCAGCGGGCATCCAGCGCGATGGTTCTGCCGACGTCGGTGCTGGTGTTGCTGAGGCAGGGCCGGTACCGGCGTCGGACGATCCGCGGGCGGGCGACGTGGTGCGTCCGGGGATGATCCCCGAGCCGCGCCGGGACATGGATCCGCGTCTGGCGGACCTTCTGGCGATCGACCTGACCCGTCCAGTGACCCGCGATGAGATTGCGCATCTGCTGGCCGGGCAGCGGGCCGATGGTGCGCGGATCACCGGCAAGCAGTATCAACGCGGCACCGAAGCGCTGGCCGACGTGTTCGGGCTCGATCCGATGCGGGTGCCGACACGGGCGGAACTGGCGAACATCCTTGCGGGACAGCGTGCCGATGGCACACCCCTGCCGGTGGATCCCGCGATGCCGGCCGCCGCGCCCACGGCGATGCCGGTGAAGCAGATCGCGGTGACCGAGGCGCTCGATGCGGCGGGTGTGCGGTATCAGAAGCGGGGTAATCGGGTGCGGCTTCAGGCCAGTTGGCGGGGTGGCGAGGGCTGGACCGTCTCGGTGAATGCCAGCACCGGGGCGTGGAAGGATTTTGCGACCGGGGATGTCGGCGGGTTCGCGTCCTTGCGCCAGCATTTGAGTCTGGGGGCGGCGCGCGAGATCGGCACGATCGATCCCGAGGTTGCGGCAGCTCAGGCCATCAAACAGGACGAAGCCCGCCAGGCGACGGCGCGGCGGGTGTGGCGGGACGCGACGGATGGTGCCGGGGGAATGGTCGCGCCGGTGTTCAAGGGCAGTGCCGGGGTCAAGAGCCGCAAGCGGGCGGAATGGCGGGCGCAGGTCGAGGCCACGGAGGTGTGGCGGGCGATCGGGCGGCGGTATTTCGAGCGGCGGGGATTGGATGCGGATTGGCTGCTGCCCCAGGTCAAATTCGCATCTCTTCATGGGAAATACGATGCGACCGAGATCGCTGCGGGTGCCGCGGTGGCGATGGTGACGCCGATGTATGGGCTGGATGAGGCGGGCCGGATCAGACTGACCGGGGTGCAGCGGACCTATCTGAATGAGGCGGGCGAAAAATCAGGCCGCAAGATGTTGGGACAGGCGGGCAGCTGGTGGCTCGCCCCCCCGGCTGCGTCCGGTCAGGCGGCCCTGCCGATCGCGGGTCATGCCCGGATGATGCTGGTGGGGGAAGGGTTCGAGACGGTGGCCAGCGTGGTGCAGGCGACCGGTCATGCCGGGGTGGTGGGCTATAATGCCGGCGGGGTGGTGGCGTGGGCCGGCAAGTATCGGGGCAGCGAGCCGATCGGGTTTCTGGTGGATCGCGACCATCCGAAGATTTATGGCGGGCGTCAGGTCGGTCTGGCGGGACAACGCGCGGCGGCTGCGGCGATCGAGGTGATCCGCGCGGCGGGCAATGAGGCGGTGTATCTGCTGCCACCGGCGTCGGTGGCCGGTGGCCGGAAAGGGGCGGACTGGGCGGATGCGCTGACCGAGGGCACGGCCGAGACCCTGAGAGCGACACTCACCCAGGCCGCCGCGAGCAGCGAGGCGGATCTGGCTCTGGTCCCGCAGACACTGGCTGCCGGCTCCGCGCCCGCCCCCGGTGCCGGAACCGCCACCGCCACCGCTCCTGAAACGGGTGTGCCCAATGATCCTCAGGCACCGCTGCATCGCGATCTGATCCGCTTCCTGAAATCCATGGGCGTCGAGGACCCAAGGGCGCTGGATGCCACCGCGCGCGAGAACATCCTGGCCGGGCGTCTCGCCAATGGCGATGAGCAGACGGCGCGGGAGTGGCAGCGCGCGATCACCAGATCCCGCACGCCGATCGGTTATGTCGATTACACGTTCTCCGCTGATAAGTCGGTCTCGCTGGCGTGGGCGTTCGCGCCGACCGAGGCGGAGCGCAATCTGATCGCGCAGGCGCATCGCGATGCGGTGCATGCGGCGATGCAGGTGGTAGCGGAGACGGTGGGTCAGGCCCGGATGGGCAAGGGCGGGCGGGATGGCGCGGAGAAAGGCGCGATCGGCTGGATCACCTTCGATCACTATACGGCCCGCCCGACGCTGGAGATCGCCCGGCCCGGTCCGGATGGCCGGATGGAGACCGAGCTGGTCACGATGAAAGTCGCCGGCGATCCGCAGCTGCACACCCATGTCGCGGTCCCGAACGTGGTGCTGACGCCGGGAGGCCGGGTGGGCTCGCTGGATATGCTCCAGATGCATGATCGCATTCATGAGTGGGGGGCGCTGTATCAGGCTTATCTGGCGCAGAACCTGCGGGCGCTGGGGGCTGCGGTCACCCTTGATGAGACGCTGGGATCGGCGCGGCTGACCGCGGTGCCGGATGCGGTGCGGACCGCGTTCAGCAAGCGGACCCGTGATGCGCTGGCCGATGCCAGATCCTATGCGAAGGAGACCGGGGCTAACTGGGACCGGATGTCGCCGGATGAGCGGATCATGCTGCTGAAGGGGGGCGCTTTTGCGAGCCGTAGCGCCAAGGCGGATGATCTGAGCGATTTTACCGGCTGGCAGCGTCAGGCGGAGCGGCTGGGCTATCAGCATAAGAGTGTGCTCGATCCGTTGAACCCCAAGGCGGAATTGAGCGCGGAACAGCGGATCGATGTGGCGTATCGGGCGGGGGCGCGGATCCTCGGCCGGCAGTTTGAACATCGGGCGGTGCTGGGGGAAGCCGATGCACGGGTGGCGGCGGCCCGGTGTCTGATCGCATCGGGTCTGAGCGGTGCGGCGGATATCGACAGGGTGCGCGCGGCATTCAACGAACGCGGGGTGACGGATACCTGGAGCGAGGTCAGCGGGGGTCTGTTCGCGATCAGGCCGCAGACCGCGCTGATCGAGGTGGCGTTGGTGAGCGATGATCCGGCGGTCGAAGGGGCCACGATGACCGAGACGCGGCTGACCACTCAGGCGCAACTCGATCAGGAACAGCGCGTGATCGAACTCGCGCGCAAACACGCCGGGTATGCCCGGGGTTTGCTGACGCCGCCCGCGATCCAGCGCGGCATTGCGGCGACCGATCTCGATCTGACCGGGGCGCATGGTCAGGCGCAGCGGCGGGTCATCGATCATCTTGGCATGGGCGGGCGGTTCGCGGTGGCGATTGGTGCCGCCGGTTCAGGCAAGACGACGCTGCTCAAGCCGCTGGTCGCGGCCTGGCACGAGCAGGGGGCGGATATTCACGGGATCAGTCTCGGCTGGCGTCAGGCGCGCGACCTGCGTGAGTCCGGGCTGCGCATCGCCGATCCGATCCGGCGCCGCAATCCGGTTCCGCCGAAGGCATGGGGGGAGGTTTCGGGGCAGGCGGCGATCCCGCGTCATCTGCGGGACGGATCGTCGAACAGCCATCGCGACAGCGTGGCGGCGGTGAGCGTGTTCATCAACCGGGTGAAGTCGGGGCGTCTGGTGCTGAGCCATGGCAGCGTGGTGGTGATCGACGAGCTGGGCACGATCGGTACCAGGCAGCTGGCTGAGCTGCTCACGCTGCAGGATCAGTATCAGTTCCGGATGGTGGCGATCGGGGATCCGAAGCAATGCCAGTCGATCGAGGCGGGTTCGGTGATCCGGCTTCTGGAAACGGCCTTGGGCAAGATCCCCTCGATCGAGACGACGGTGCGCCAGACCAACCCGCGCGCCCGCGAGATCGCGGGCCTGCTGCGGGCGGGCAAGGGAGCGGAAGCCCTTGCGATGAAATATCAGGACAAGACCGCGGAAATCGTGCCGGGCGGGGTCAGCGAGATCGTCGAGCGCGCGGCCGCGCTCTGGCATGAGCGGCGGCAGGCGAATGCCGACCGGCCGCGCTACAGTATAAGTATCAGTACGCCGACCAATGAGGATGCGCGGGCGATCGGGATGGCGATCCGGGCGCGGTTGCAGGCATCGGGGGAACTGGGGCGAGATGAGACTGTCCTTACGGCGACCGATCCGAACAGCCACGCCGATTACGACCTGCCGCTTGCCATTGGAGATCGGGTGCGTCTGTTCGCCCGCACCCAGGCCAGCCTGACCGGGGGCCAGTCCGGGGCCATCGGTGACAATGGTTCGATCCTCGAGGTCCGGGCGATCCAGCGGGACGGTCTGATCCTCCGCAATGACAAAGGCAGCGAGGGGTTGGTGGCCTGGGAGGCGTTGACCGATCAGCGATCGGGCCGGGTCCGCCTGACCTATGGCTATGCGATGACCACCAACACGGCGCAGGGGGCCACCACCACCGAGCATATCTTTGTCACGCCGGCGGGTTCGCGGATGACCGATGGGTTCAAGAGCTATGTCTCGGGATCGCGCCACCGCGAGCGGGATTACTGGCTGACCTCGGAAGGGGCGGAGCGGCAGGAGATCGTCGGTCGGCGGCCGCTGGGGGATCCGCGGCCGATCCACGAGCACGACATCTGGGCGAACTGGGGCCGCAATATCATGCGCCGGCCGGAGATCCTGAATGCGACGGATATCGTCGCGCAGGCCGATCGGGTTCGGCGCGGCACCGCGCGGTCGTTCATGACGGGCAAGGAGTTGCACGAGACCACGGCGCAGACCACCGACCGACGGGAGGAATTGCAGCGCAAATTCCAGCATACCAACATCAGGGCGGCTTCACCCGAGATCAATACGATGAATCGTGACTTTGCGGATCATCAGCTTCAGACGCAGGGGACGATCGAGCGGCTGACTGCGGCCCGGGATGTTGTGCGGCGGGCGGTGGCCGATCGCATCAGCCGGGCGCGACCGTTGCTGGACCGGGCACGCGGGGTGGCGCGGGAGCGGATCGATGCGATCATGCGGCGTCATGAGGCCGAGCGCGCGGCGCGGATCGCGCAGGAACGCCAGCGGCAGGAAGCGGCGGCCAAGGCATCCCGGCTGGTGCTCAAGCTGGTGCCGGAACAAAAACCGGACGACTTTCCTGCCCCACGTCCGCGACGGGGACCGAGGATGGGAATGTAAAGGCAACAAGCGCCGAATGCGCCGAGATCCCAGACTTGTAGATCGATATCATATACGATATCACTCGTAATGATTGTTGCTGATGCCAATGTCCTGTTGAGTGCGCTCCGGTCCCGCAATGGGGCGTCTCATGCGGTGCTTCGCGGGATGTTGCTTGGTGACGTTCCATTCGCAATCTCGCCGGCTATTGTTCTGGAGTACGAGAGCGTGGTGAAGGGGCCTGGAATTCTTGGGCCCGTAACGTGGATAGCACTCGAGGAAATCGATATCATCCTCGACGCATTATGTGCCTGCGCCAAGTTGGTCGAACCGTGGTTCGGGTTTCGGCCATTTCTCGATGATGCCAAGGATGATGCGTACATCGATTGCGCGTTGGCAGCTGGAGCAACGGTCATCTTATCCCGCGACCGACATTTCAGGCATCCGGCGGTTGCGGCGTTTGGTTTGAGGGTGATGTCAGCCGGCGATTACCTGCATGAGCGGCGATCGGCGTCATCGACTGAAAGGAGACCATCATGAGTGGTTTTGCATTGCGCGTTCCGGACCATATCCTTGATCAAGCCAAGGCTGCGGCGGCCGAGGAGCAGGTGTCGATCAACCAGCTTCTCGTGGCGTTGATTGCTGAGGGTTTGGGTCATCGGCGCGGGTTGCGCGATCTGCGGCAGCGTGCCAGTCGCGCAGATGTCGCCAAGGCGCTCAAGATTCTGGATCGCGCCCCGGATGTTGCACCGGATCATGACGATGCGGTTGTAACTGATTAGTCTATCCACATGAATTAATAGACAAATCCTGTTCCAGTTTATCTGTCGTAAGCACGCTAATGATTAATTTCATGAAGGAAATATACCATTCAGGGCGATACAGTAGTTCATGACAAGGAATGGCATCCGGTTCTCATGGGGTTGATTCCCACCGGTAGAGCCTAACGGATTCATTGAGACACCAGGCGTGCCGTTTCCGTAGACGGATATGGCTGCGTTCCCGGTTTCGCCACTGGTGGCGCTATCGAGAATCACCGTGGTTCCGGGGGTATTTGTGGCTCCGGTCACACCACTCACTTGGGCGTTGATCGCATGGCTATGCGCCGGCACACTCTGCGGTTGTCAGAGTGTGCGTTGCTTCGCTGAGCGCGGTTCCGAGCGGGTTCATGCGGCCAGTTGATGTTCCGCGGGATCCGCGTGGACCGAATTGGGCCATTAACGAAACACGTCCTGTGCGCCTCTCTTTAACGAGCGCGTTCTAGCCCATGTGACGACGGCGTACTGCTAGGCCGAGGCCAACCAGGGCAGTGCCAAGGAGAGCCAGTGAACCCGGCTCAGGAACGGGGACGCTTCCACCTGCCGTTGGAGTCAGCGGCAGCGAAACAAGGTTGTAGTGTTTTTTTGTTCCAACCCAGTTGATTTTGAAGTCAGGGACATATCCGGCAAAGGTGCCGGAAGAGAGTGTCAGACCAAAGGTATAGCTGAGCATGGAGTCAGCCGAGAGTGCCGGACCTGCTGGGGTCGTATTTGCCGAAAAACAAAGGAAATTACCCTTGCCGTCACACCCATTGGCGTTTAGGCCGCCAGACTGATAGGTGAATCCCGACGGCGAGGTGGCAGCTGAGAAATTCGTGGGTTGTGTGAAGGCAAGCGACTGCACACCATAGCGTCCGCCTTCGGTATCCTTTGACCCATTAATACCTGAAATGCCAAGGGTAAACTGATCTATAAGCGGATTACTGGTCGCAGCTTCAGTGAGCGTATAAGTTATTCCATTATCAATTAAACTAGCCTGAGCCGCCGCTGTTGTCAGTACAAGTGCAGCACTGGCAACCAGAAGTTTACGCAGCATTTGGTGATCCTCCGAGTGTGATAAGCCAGTGAAGCCATAACCCCGCGCAGATAGGATACGCACCAAATGGTTTCGACTTGTTGCGCTACCTATCGAGACACGCCACAGCACATCGACGATGCTCCAGAGTGTGCCAAAACTTGTACTAATCGTGTCTAAAAACAGTTAATCATCGTTTCGTATTCAAGTCAATGGAAGAGTCGAGGACGGGCGCGTAGCTGTAGTCTTCATCAATCGTGTGGCGCTGGCGTATAAATATATTTAAGGTTGTATGATTCTAACGTTTATGATTGGTATTTTTTGACGCAACCTTGGATTATCCAAAATTTTTCCTATTTTAGAATAGAAGTTTTGGAAGCCGTCACCAACGCAAGCAATACAAAAGTTGCGTCCACAGTTAGACAAATGCAACCTCCGGTCTATTCATACACCCACGTACTGTTTCGGGTGCCTCCCCTCGCAGGGCTGTTCAACCCTCTGAACTGACGATTTACTGACTCCCGATATGCAACAATACGTCCGACAGTGAGACGGCGAGTATTTTGTGGATTCCCACAGCGATCGATCTGGGATTCGCAGGGCAGCAACCGATTCGGAGGTTGCCATGGCCACGTTCACCCCGTTGCTCGACATCCTGACTGATGTCCCTGACCCACGCCGCGCGGAGGGCAAAATCTACAAGCTGCCCTTCGTGCTTCTGTTTTCGATTTTTGCGATCGTGAGTGGTAGCGATTTCTATCGCGGGATCGTCACCTTCATCGTACCCATCCGGTGAGGACCGCGGTCTGATTGCCGGTCGGCGTTCGCGCATCTCCGGTATGGATTAATCAGGCGACCTGTGCGGCTGAGCTCTGACTTTGTGGCGCGATCCAGTTCCAGGGCATCAATTCCTCGATCCGGTGTACCGGATGATTGGCGATGCGCGCGAGGATATCAGCGAGCCATGCCTGCGGATCGACGTCGTTCAACTTTGCCGTTTATGCCGTCCGCCGAACTATGCCGAATGGTTTTATTTTTGCCCTAAATGGCGATGACCTGGACTTGATGGGTTCGGCATAGTTTGTCCCCTGCCTCCGCTTTCAACAGCGGAGAATAGGAACATGAATTGTGAAGAGTATTTGCTTAGAAGCCGGCTGTACCAGCGTCTCAAGGGCGGGCAGCACGGCCAGCTTGTCGAGCGCTACGCAGCACGTATTGTGAGAGACGGGCTCGTTCGACACGGCGTCTGGCGATCTTTCAATGTGGTCGGGGGGCTGTTGAGTTGGATCGCAAGCCGTCGCAGCACGGTGGCGGATCTCGATGAACGAGTGACCGAAAAATATCTCCGGCATCGGGCTCGGAAGCAGTCTATCCAGCCTGGCGACCGATCCGCGCTGAAGCGATGGCTATCGGTATTGCGCGAGGAAGGTGCGATCGCGCCAGCGGTGATGCCGCCTGCCACCTCGCGAGATCGGATTTTTAGTGAATTCGCTGCCTATCTGAGGACAGAGCGCGGCCTGACCCCGAAGTCCATCGTTCGTCATCTCCCGCCTATCCGCAGGTTCCTGCACGAGGTGTGCCCCGCCGGCGACGCCGACCTAGGCAAGATCAGTCAGGTGGAAGTGATCCGCTATATCGAGCGCCACGCCCAGGATTGGAGCCCTGCAACTGGGAAGGGGATGTGCTCGTCGCTGCGAGTCTTCCTTCGTTACCTCCACCATCAAGGGCTGAACCCTCGCGCGTTGGCCCATTGTGTGCCGTCCATGCGACGATGGAAATTCGCGGCACTGCCCACTTTTCTGACCGCCACCCAAGTTCAGAGGGCGCTTGACGGTTGCGACCGGGCAACCCCTATGGGACGGCGAGACTACGCCATTCTGATGATGCTGGCTAAGCTCGGCCTCCGCGCCGGCGAGGTAGCGACCCTCACCTTGGATGATATCGACTGGCGTACCGGCGAGATTCTCGTTCGTGCCAAGGGCCGACAGCGCGCACGAATGCCGATCTTGCCGGATGTTGGCGCGGCCATCGTTGCATATCTACGCGATGGCCGTCCACAGGCCTCGTGTCGGCAATTGTTTATTCGCACGCTCGCGCCTCATCTCGGCTTTGCTTCTGGGTGTGCGATCACGATGATCGCCAAAATGGCTCTTGATCGCGTCGGAATTGAGGGCTGCGCACACCGCGGTGCCCATATCTTCCGGCACAGCCTCGCCACCGAACTGCTTCGGTCCGGCGCAACCTTGTCCCAGATTGGTCAGCTGCTGCGGCACGAGAGCCACGACACCACCCGGATATACGCGAAGGTCGATATCGAAACGCTGCGGACATTGAGTCGGCCCTGGCCGGGAGGCGCGCAATGATCGACCTAAGATCCGCTCTCGAGAAATATCTAAGTATGCGCAAGGGACTTGGATATAAGTACGAGCAACAAACCCGGCGGCTCCGCGACTTTGTCGCATTCATGGAGAAGCGCAAGGCTAAAACCATCACTACCAAGCTCGCGATGGAGATTGAGCAACCTGATGTCTGGAAAATAGGGCGAGCGGGGGTCAGGCATCCTGGTAGTCCCACTTGATGTAGCCCTTGGTGTCGGCGGCCCATTTTTCATCGATTTCGACGAGGACGGCGCTGACGAGGCGTTCGAGGGAGGCTTCGTTGGGGAAGACCCTGATTTTGGTGGTGCGGCGTTTGAGTTCCTGCTGGATGCCGCGTTCCATGGGGTTGGAAGTGCGAAGCCGGCGCTGGTGGGGTTCTGGCAGTGTGAAGACGGTGAGGCCTTCGGGGATATTTCGTTCGAGCCAATCGGCGAGCTTTGGTGCGGTGTCGCGATAGGCATTGACGAGGGTTGTGAGAGCGATCTGGGCAGCGGCGAGGGAATTTGCGTTCCAGACGGTCCGGAGTTCTGCGCCGATGCGTTTGCGGATGGCGTGGTTGGGGGCGTGGTGGATGGCGTTTTGGGCGAGGTGGAACTGGCATCGTTGCCAGTGTGCGGCGCCGAAGACGGCGCGGCGTGCGGCGTGCAATCCGGCATGGTCATCGGAGACGATGAATTCGACGCCTCGCAGGCCACGCTGATGGAGGCTTTCGAGGAAGGCACGCCAATGGACTTCGGCCTCGGAAAGGGCGACCGAGACGCCGAGGACACGGCGGCGTTCATCGGGTCCGATGCCGATGGCCGAGAGCACGGCGGCATCGCGGACGACGCCATTATCGCGCATTTTTTCATATCTGGCGTCGAGGATGAGGTAGCGGATCTCGGCGAGGGGTCGGGTGCGCCAGGCGGCGAGTTCGTCATCGAGCAGCTTGCTGGCGCGGCTGACCTGAGCGGAGGAGAGGCTTTCGATGCCGAATTCGCGCATGACGGCCTCGACGTCGCGGGTGGAGACGCCTTTGATGTACATTTCGGCGACGGCGACCATGACGGCGCGGACCGAGCGTCGGCCGCGTTCGAGGGACTGTGGGTAGAAGGGTTCGCCCACGTGACCGGCGGTTTTGGGGACATCGACGGTGATCGACCCGGCCGGGGTATCGATCCGCTTGGGCTTGTAGCCATTGGCGTAACCCTGACGATCGGGGTTGCGCTCGTAGTGACTGGCGTGGAGGAAGCGTTCGCGCTCGATCTGCATGGCGAGTTCGAAGGTCCTGGCAAATACCGTGGCGATATCGCCTGCGCCGTTTTCGATCAGATGTTCCAAAAGTGCCTCGATAATCGTATCCTTTTTGGCGTCCATTCATCGGTCTCCATGTTGGTGTGAACAACTGCATGGAATACCAGAATGAACAGCCCTTGCCGGGGCATGCCCCGGCAAGGGCACCAACTCCCAACCCAAAATGAATTTCCAGACGTCAGGTTACACCACCGCGATGGAATGGGCGACACTGCCGCCTGATCGGCATGCGTATTGGGCTTTGCGGTTGAGCGACGTGCGCGGGTTCGCGCGCCATGTCTCCAACTTCGATCCGACAACGGAGGTACCCCCAGCCGGCGTCCTGCCGGGATGGAAGCGTGCGAAGCCTCATATCTACAGCGACGCGCAAATCGATGATCTGCTGGCGGCGGCTCTGGCTTTGCCGCCAGAGAGGGGCCTGCGGCGATGGACCTACCATACACTGTTCGGCCTGATCGCGGTCACCGGTATGCGTCTCTCTGAGGCGATGGGGATTGAGCGTGACGATGTCGACCTCGACAAGGGGGTGCTGACGGTCCGGCTGACCAAGTTCGGCAAATCACGACTCTTGCCATTGCATCCAACGACCAGCGCCGCGCTGCGCAGCTACGCCAACCGGCGCGATGCGCATCTCGGCCCGCGCTGCGGTTCGACCTTCTTCGTCGCCGAACAGGGTGGCCGCCTGCTGCACCAGTACGTCCATCGCGTCTTCTGGCGCCTGTCCCATGAGATCGGGCTGCGGCGCCCTGGCGATCGTACCGGGCCACGCGTGCATGACTTCCGGCACCGCTTTGCTATCCGGACGCTGCTCGATTGGCATCGCGAAGGCAAGAACGTCGAACAGAAACTTCCGGCACTCTCCACCTACCTCGGCCACACCTGTGTACGCGATACATACTGGTATCTCTCGGCCTGCCCTGAGTTGATGGAAGAAGCGGCGCGGTGCCTCGATCGGCGATGGGAGGCGACGCCATGAAGCCCCCCTGCAATATCGCCACGTTGATCGAGCGCTACTTCACCGAGTGGCTCATACGCCAGCGTAACGTCAGCTCCAACACGATCGCATCCTACCGGGATACGTTCCGGCTACTGTTCAGGTTCGCACAAATGCGGCTCCATAAGCCCCCTTCGGATTTGGCACTCAGCGACCTAGATGCACCGTTTATCGGTGGATTCTTAATCGATCTTGAGATGAAGCGCGGTGCCAGCCCCAAGACTCGCAACCTGCGCCTTACAGCCATCAGGGCCTTCTTCCGATTCGTATCGTTCGAGGAGCCGGCACACAGCGCGCTGATCCAGCGCGTGCTCGCGATACCGAGCAAGCGCCACGATAAGCGACAGGTGCACTTCCTGACACGTCCCGAGATTGAGGCCATTCTCGCCGCGACCGATCGGACGACGTGGCTCGGCCGCCGCGATCACACCTTGCTGCTTCTAGCAGTCCAGACGGGCTTGCGCCTCTCCGAGTTGATCAGTCTCGACAGGGAGGCAGTCCACCTCGGCGCCGGCGCTCATGTCCGGTGCGTCGGCAAGGGGCGGAAGGAGCGAGCCACGCCGCTATCCACCATTGCTCGAGGTGCGCTCCAGGCATGGCTGAAGGAGCCTGCCCGGAAAGGAGGAACTGTTCTGTTCCCCAACATGCACGGTGGGCGACTCAGTGCCGACAGCGTCCAGTCGCTACTGGCGAAGTATGTGAAGGTCGCCACCGAAAATTGTGCGTCGTTAAAGTCGAAGCGGGTGTCGCCCCACGTGTTGAGGCACAGCGCGGCCATGGAGTTGCTGCAGGCGGGCGTCGACTGCTCCGTGATCGCGCTTTGGCTCGGTCATGAATCGATCGAGACGACACAGACCTATCTGCATGCACATATCGCCCTCAAGGAGGCCGCATTGGCAAAGCTCACGCCATACCAGAGCGGAAAGAAAACGCGCTTCCGCCCCGACGACCGATTACTCGCCTTCTTGGAAGCGCTCTGACTGGCTAAACTATGCCGAATGAAACGGAATCAACTGCCACGGAAGAACCGAGAGAAACTCGACAACCGTGCATTTTTCGGAAACCATTCGGCATAGTTCGGCGGACGGCATAAACAGCATTATGCCGCGCCCGGCATAATGCCGTCGTGATCAGGGTGTACATCATGGCGGCCCTTTCCCCACCCCGGTCGGAACCGGCGAATAACCATGATTTTCTGCCTAGAGCCAGGGTCCGCAGGGCGCGTTCGGCCGCGTTATTGGTCAGGCAGATCCGCCCATCGGTCAGGAACCGCGTGAACGCCGGCCAACGGTTCAGCATGTAGTCCATCGCCTTGGCGACATCGTTGTGCCGCGAGAGTTTGGCACGCTCGGCACGCATCCAACTCTCCAACTCGGTAACCAGCGGGACGCTGCGCTGCTGGCGCACCGCCAGGCGTTCGGCCGGCGACTGGCCGTTAATGCCCCGCTCGATCTCGAACAGATCGTCGATCCGCTGCACCGCGGCCAGCGCCATCGGGGCGACGAAGGCAGGCGTCTTGCCTTGCGCGCGGCGTTTGGCGTTTCGCGCGATGTCGGCCAGTTCGAAGAATTTTCGTCGCCCGTGCGCCCAACACGCCGCTTCGATGATCGGGCCAGGGGATCGGGTCGGCACGTACAATTTGTTGTAGCCGCCATAAGCATCCGCCTGGAATATCCCGCTGTATTCGGCAAGATGGGTTTGCGGGTGAATGCCGGCGCGGTCGCGCGAATAATAGAACACCGCGCAGGGTGGACCCGATCCGCCAAACGGTCGATCGTCGCGCACGTAAACCCAGACGCGGGCAATATCGGTCTGACCCTGCGCCAGCACAGGCACGGTGGTGTCATCGCCGTGGATCCGACCGCCGGTGAACACCATGGTTTTGATGAAGGCATACACCGGCTTCAGCGCGACGCAGGTGGCGCCGATCAGATCGGCCAGGGTCGAGACGCTGAGCGGGACACCTTCCAGGCCGAACCGTTCGGATTGGCGGTTCAGCGGCTGATGGAGGCCAAACTTGTCGTAGGCGATCATCGCGAGCAGGCTGGGGCCGGCGAAGGCGCGCGGAATGGTGTGGAAGGGTGCGGGTTCCTGGCTGATCTTCTCACAATCGCGGCAGGTGAATTTCTCCCGCACATGCTGGATTACCTTGAACGTTCGCGGGGTGGATTCCAACGTCTCGGTGACACTCTCCCCGAGCTTGGCAAGGCGCGAGCCACCGCAGCAGAAGCACTGGGTGGGTCCGGGTAGGACGACCCGTTCGCGGGGTAGGTGCTCGGGGAAGGGCTGGCGCGATGGGCGCTTGCGGGTGAAGCCGGCGACAGTCGTGGTTTTGGCCTTCGCGGCTTCCTGCTCGGCGCGCAGTTCGTCCTCGGTTGCGGCGGCTTCGAGTTCTTCGAGTTTCAGCTCCATCTGATCGAGCAGCCGGGCCGTGCGTTCCGCCCTGGGGCCGTAGAGGGCGCGCTTGAGCTTCTCGATCTGCAGCTTCAGGTGTTCGATATAGGCGGCGGTATCGGACTGTGCGGCGCGCGCTGCGGCTGAATCGGCTTCGGCTGCATCCGCCCGCGACATCGCTCCTCGAACGATCTCTTTCAGTGCGGCAATGTCGTCTGGCAACGCCAGCAAATCGATATCCATGACCCTGATAGAATCACGAATTGCGAGGGTTTCGCTACAGAAATCAGCATGAGAAAGCGATTTTTACCCTAATTTTTTTGCTTACCCGGCAGACTGAGGCCGCCAGGTCTGTTGCGGATTTCTCCAGTCGATCGCCTCCAGAAGATAACCGACCTGACCGGCCGTGAGGGACACCACCCCATCCGCCGTCTGCGGCCAGATAAACCGCCCGTTGTCTAAACGTTTCGCAAAAAGTGATAACCCGACGCCGTCATGCCAGATCGCCTTGATCAACGATCCACTCCGTCCACGAAAGAAAAACACATCGCCGCAGAATGGCTCCCGGCCGAGACCTTGCTGCACCTGCAACGCGAGTCCCTTCATGCCACGACGCTTATGTGGTGCACCACATAAGCGTCGTTATGCGGCGCGCATGATTATGTAGAGTCCTAAGCTGGCGACGCAAAGCTTATCGAATGATTTCAGCATGATGGTCATCTCAATCATGACGGGGTCTCGGCATAATCTAGGCTATCTCCAGCGCCAATCCGGCGCACGGAGAGAAGTCATGAACATCGTTGAAAGGTTGGCCAGGGCACCACGGACCATGGAGGCCGGCGACCTCGCCCCATGGGTCGCTGCATTTGCAGACGAGCTTAGATCGCTGGGCCACACGGATCTGACTGTCGGCAATTACGCGGATTGCGCTCGCCATTTTGCGGCTTGGCTCGCGATCGACAACATCGGGCTCGATGATGTCGGTGATGGGTCGTTTGGTCGCTTCAAGACGCATCGTTGCCGATGCGGCGGGTATCGACCTGCCACGCCGCGCTCGGGCAAGTATCTGAGGCGCGTTCATCGCTTCATCGATTTTCTTGGGAGACGCGGCGTTATCAAGCTGTTGGACAAAGTTGTCGCCGCCCCTGTCGATCCACTCGTCCGCGACTACCAAGATTGGCTCACGCGCAATCGAGGCATTTGCGGGCGTACAGCAGCGCGGCATGGCAGGATGGTCACGCGCCTGCTTCTCTCGTTGGGGTCAGAACCGCACGCATACGGTCCGGCAATGATCAAGATTGCCATCATACATGAAGCTGAGCGTTGCTCGGCACCGTACATGAAGACGTCTGGAAATTCATTTTGGGTTGGGAGTTGGTGCCCTTGCCGGGGCATGCCCCGGCAAGGGCTGTTCATTCTGGTATTCCATGCAGTTGTTCACACCAACATGGAGACCGATGAATGGACGCCAAAAAGGATACGATTATCGAGGCACTTTTGGAACATCTGATCGAAAACGGCGCAGGCGATATCGCCACGGTATTTGCCAGGACCTTCGAACTCGCCATGCAGATCGAGCGCGAACGCTTCCTCCACGCCAGTCACTACGAGCGCAACCCCGATCGTCAGGGTTACGCCAATGGCTACAAGCCCAAGCGGATCGATACCCCGGCCGGGTCGATCACCGTCGATGTCCCCAAAACCGCCGGTCACGTGGGCGAACCCTTCTACCCACAGTCCCTCGAACGCGGCCGACGCTCGGTCCGCGCCGTCATGGTCGCCGTCGCCGAAATGTACATCAAAGGCGTCTCCACCCGCGACGTCGAGGCCGTCATGCGCGAATTCGGCATCGAAAGCCTCTCCTCCGCTCAGGTCAGCCGCGCCAGCAAGCTGCTCGATGACGAACTCGCCGCCTGGCGCACCCGACCCCTCGCCGAGATCCGCTACCTCATCCTCGACGCCAGATATGAAAAAATGCGCGATAATGGCGTCGTCCGCGATGCCGCCGTGCTCTCGGCCATCGGCATCGGACCCGATGAACGCCGCCGTGTCCTCGGCGTCTCGGTCGCCCTTTCCGAGGCCGAAGTCCATTGGCGTGCCTTCCTCGAAAGCCTCCATCAGCGTGGCCTGCGAGGCGTCGAATTCATCGTCTCCGATGACCATGCCGGATTGCACGCCGCACGCCGCGCCGTCTTCGGCGCCGCACACTGGCAACGATGCCAGTTCCACCTCGCCCAAAACGCCATCCACCACGCCCCCAACCACGCCATCCGCAAACGCATCGGCGCAGAACTCCGGACCGTCTGGAACGCAAATTCCCTCGCCGCTGCCCAGATCGCTCTCACAACCCTCGTCAATGCCTATCGCGACACCGCACCAAAGCTCGCCGATTGGCTCGAACGAAATATCCCCGAAGGCCTCACCGTCTTCACACTGCCAGAACCCCACCAGCGCCGGCTTCGCACTTCCAACCCCATGGAACGCGGCATCCAGCAGGAACTCAAACGCCGCACCACCAAAATCAGGGTCTTCCCCAACGAAGCCTCCCTCGAACGCCTCGTCAGCGCCGTCCTCGTCGAAATCGATGAAAAATGGGCCGCCGACACCAAGGGCTACATCAAGTGGGACTACCAGGATGCCTGACCCCCGCTCGCCCTATTTTCCAGACATCAGGTTGCTCAATCGACAATGACGACCGCCCTGCGTGGATATCTGCGCTTTCTGGCCTCCGCCGATCTTTGTCGGCCGGGGCTTGAACACGCCGTGCCACACATTCCCCAATGGCGACTCTCATCATTGCCGCGCTATCTGTCGCCCGATGAGGTCGAGAGGCTGGTTGCTTCTTGTGACCTTCGTACCGGGCGAGGCGTCCGCGATCGAGCTATTCTGCTCCTCCTCGCGCGCCTGGGACTGCGCGCAGGCGACATTCTAGAGATGCGCCTGGGGGACATCGATTGGTCTTCAGCGACGTTGCGGGTGAAGGGCAAGGGACGCCGCGAGACCCGTCTTCCCATGCCCCAGGACGCCGGCGACGCCGTGCTCGGCTATCTCGATGGCGCGCGCCCTTTGGTCGATAGCGACCGCCTGTTCTTGAGGTCAAATGCGCCATTTCGGCCATTCGCATCGTCCCCCACGGTTTCCCACATCGTCGCTCTGGCTTTGAAGCGTGCCGGCATCGACAATCCCCCATCACACGGCGCCAACCTGCTACGGCACTCGGCGGCGACACATATGCTCCGCGGAGGCGCAACTCTCCAATCAGTGGGCGCCGTTCTGCGTCACAGGTCTTTGGACACCACAACCGTTTACGCCAAGGTTGATCTGAACATGCTGATGCAGGTCGCGCAGCCCTGGCCGGGAGATGTGGCATGCTGAGCGATGATCTTTCCCGTCATGTCGCGCTTCATGAGGTACTGGGCTTCAAATTCCGGACGCAGCGCATCTTGTTGCGCATGTTCGTGGCTTACGCGGAGCGCCACGGCGACAACTTTATCAAGAGCAATCGGGTAATCGCGTGGGCAGTCGAGGCGCCCTCCCCCGAGCAGCGACGCAACCGGCTTCTTACGGTGCGTCGATTTGCTATCGCTATGCACGCCGAGGACGGCGGCCACGAGGTGCCCGCCGCTGACGCGCTCGGTCGAGGCATCTTTCGGCGGACAAAGCCATACATTTATTCCGCCGAAGAGATTGGCAAATTGATGCAGCAGGCGGCTTCGCTTGGGCCCGCCGCCACGCTTCGACCGCTTACATACGTCACGCTGCTCGGCTTACTCGCCGCGACCGGCATGCGGATATCGGAAGCTCTCGCTTTGCGGCTCTCCGATGTCACCGACGACGGCCTGATCATCAACAAGACCAAGTTCAAGAAGAGCAGACTAATTCCGCTGCATCCTACGACGCGCGCCGCGATTGATCGGTATCTCTCGGCCCGCCTGCCGATCAGCACGTGCGCCGCTGTCCTGTTCGTATCTAACGCCGGAACTCCGCTTTGCTATGATACCGTCAGCGCGTTGTTCCGCCAGATCTCGCGCAAGATCGGGTTGCGGGGCGGGCCCGGCCAGTCGGGGCCGCGCATCCACGACCTGAGACATAGCTTCGCCGTGCGGTCGCTCGAACAGTGTCCATGCGATGACGACGCTGTATCGCGCCACATCCTCGCTCTCAGCACCTATCTCGGTCACGCCCACGTCAGCGATACCTATTGGTATCTTCAGGCCACGCCCGGCCTGATGGCACAGATCGCCGATGCCGGTGAAGACTTCGGCCGGACAGGTGTGATATGACCGCGCTCGCACCACCCCTATCCCTGTTTCTCGGCGAGCACCTGCCACGCGATCAGGGCGCCAGTCCTCACACCTGTGATGCTTATGCGTACAGCTTTCAACTTCTTGTGATATTCGCGGCGCGGCGACTTCACAAGAGGCCGTCGCGGTTGGAGGTCGAGGACATCGGTGTACCGATGATCCTGGCATTCCTCGATCACATCGAACAGGATCGCGGCAACACGGCGCGATCCCGCAATGCTCGATTGGCGGCGATCAGGTCGTTCTTCAGATTCATCGAGTATCGTGTGCCAGCCTGTCTCGATCAATCGCTTCGGGTCCGCGCGATCCCGATGAAGAAAACCGACGAAGCGTTGGTCGCTTCGCTGACCCGGGCGGAGATTCAGGCCCTGATCAACGCGCCGGATCCCAAGACTCTATCCGGCACCCGAGACCGTGCGATGCTCCATCTCGCCTTTGCGGCCGGACTGCGCGTCTCGGAGTTGGTCGGACTATGCCTAGATCAACTCGATCTGCAAAATCCTTGTACGATCCACGTGATGGGCAAAGGTCGTCGGGAGCGCGTGCTTCCACTGTGGAAGGAGAGCGTGGTCGCGCTCCGGGCTTGGCTTGCTGTCCGTCAGCAGCAGCAAGATGGGGCGCTATTTCTCAACGCCGCCGGCCGGGCCATGACCAGATCCGGATTCGAATACATCCTCGACAAGCATGTGGCCACCGCCGCCCTGCGCCTACCGTCCGTCGCGACCAAGCGAGTAACACCTCATGTTCTGCGTCATAGTTGCGCAATGCATATGCTGCAGGCCACGCACGACGTTCGGAAAGTAGCCCTGTGGCTGGGCCATGCCAGCCTCCAAAGCACCGAGGCCTACCTGCGCGCAGACCCCACCGAAAAACTCGAAGCATTGGGAGCCGCCGGCGGGCCGACGCTACAGCCAGGCAAGTTCAGACCGCCGGACAAGGTTATCGCCATGCTCACGGGGCAGCGGCAACACCAAAAATTATGCTGAGCAAAGGGGGCCGGATTCCAAGCGGTCCCCGCGTCGCCGGCTTAGGACTCTACATAATCATGCGCGCCGCATAACGACGCATATCCGTATGGCCCGACGCCAGCCAGATCCGTACGCCGGCCGGAACCGGGATCATCGCCGCACCGCCGTCATCACACGACGCAAGGCGGCAATCCCAACCCCGTCATCAACCCGAACACAGGTGCCGTCCGGCAGCACGATCTCAATCCGGCTCGGATCCGATCGCGTCGCTCGGCTTTGAGGTACCGGCTCGCCGCCAGACTCGTTTACCGCCGCTGATTTGCCCAATGCCCGCGGCATCGACAGCGCCGCACTCGCCATCACGCGGACCGGAATGAACTCCGGCTCCACCCGCACTGGCGCCAACTCACCGCGCCGAACCTGCCCGCGCCATTTCCACAACTGCCCTCGCGAAATCTCGTGCCGCCGTGCCACCAAGGCAAATACAGAATCCGGTGCCTCAGCTTCCGCGACAATCCGAAGCTTGTCCTCATCCCGCCAGCGACGCCGGCGCTCAGCCCCCGTGATGATCTCCATCCGCCACAGCTCCCTGCATATGAATCAGCTCATAGCAGCGCTCTTATGAGCCGCTTCTTCCCGTAGCGGCAGGCGGCTCAGACCGGATGGTTACGGGCGAGGTCATGTTGCGGGCGTGGAAGGCGGCGAACGCCGCAGGGTTTCGCAGCCTGACCGGGCCGGAACTCGCCACCGCCTTCGGCGGTCTGGTGCCGCAGATCGATCGTGATGAACTGATTGGCGGCCAAGCCGATACGCTCGCCGCAGTGATCCGCCGCGCACTGCGCGGCGGGTTTGACGGCTGGGTCGACGATGATCTTGCCTTCACGCGGCCTTGGGGCTTCGATCTTGATGCGATCAGCATCCCCGCAACCATCTGGCAGGGTGATCTCGACCTGATGGTGCCACATGGCCACGCCGCCTGGATTGCGGGCCGGGTGCAGGGCGCGGTGCTGAGGATGGTGAAAGGGCACGGCCATATTTCGCTGGTGACGCAACATCGCACCGCTATCCTCGATTGTCTGTTTACCGGACCACCATCGGTCGGTTTGTGAGCATGGACCGAATCGATCCGCCGATCAGCCTCCGCCCAACGATCAGCAGAATCAGCCTTATCGTCGTCCGGACGTTCGAAGGCCGCGATCATGCCGAGGATCGCCACTCCCTGCCCCGCTCTTTGTGCTGCCATTCCAGGCATATTGTGAGTGACCACCGCCTCTTCGCCTGATCATTCCATTGCAGACGAGCCTACGCGTTTTCGCTCTGGACCGACAACGCCGCGGATCTGGGCACCTAATCGATCGGATCTCGGTCAAATCGCACCTCATCCGATCAACTTGATAACGCCCCGACGACGCATGGTGCAAAGGGCGCCCCCCCGAAGGTCCATGGGGCGGAGAGAAATCTTTGAGCATGACCCGCTAATTTGAACCGCGCCATGATCTTTTCTCGGCGTCTGGTGTGCCGATGCGAGGCCTCGGCCCGATTGTTTAACCCCTTATGGGAACGGTGATCGGCACTGGGGCAATCCTCGCGCAAGGCAACGTCGTAGCTTTTGAGCTTGTCGGTCACAACCACCCGCGGCACACCCAAGTCGCGCATGAGTTTACGCAGAAACTTCTTGGCTGCGCGGGCATTTCGGCGGCTTTGGACCAGGATTTCCAACACATCGCCCCGGCTATCGACGGCGCGCCAGAGCCAATGCCGCTCGCCGCGGATCGTGATCACGACCTCATCCATATGCCATTTATCGGACGTTTGTGGCCGGTCACGCCGGATCTGGGGCCGCCATCTGCGGCCCGAAACGGTTCACCCAGGCCCGGATAGTTTCGTGGCTGATCAGCACGCCTCGCGCCGCCAGAAGATCCTCCACATCGCGCAGGCTCATCGCAAAGCGGTAGTAGGCCCAGACCGCGAAAGAGATCACGGGGCGAGGAAAGCGATAGCCCTTCAAAGGCAACGGAGAGGACACGGGAATCATCCTACATCACTATGATCCCGCGGCCGACGCATCAACCTGACAGTGCCCCATGAACCAACCCCTCTTCGAGGCGGACGGTGATATTGCCGGAAGCGCCGGGCGTCAGGCCCCGCTCGAACAGAGAGAGGCCAAACCGGCAGATCGCCTCGGGCAGCGCGGAGTCGCTCATGATTTTGGCGGCAGCCCGTTCAGTTCGGCGATGATATCCGACAGCATCGGCACGAAATCGTCGCCATGGCCAGTGCCGATTGCCAGTGCATAGGAATTTCGCACCGCGGCGGCGATCGGGTTGGCCGCCCCCTGCGCCTGGGCGAAGGCATTGAGATAGGAGGTGTCTTTCAGCGCGTTGGAGAGGGTGAATTTATGCGCATTGCGATCGCGCCCGACCACGTAGTTCATATAGGTCTGATAAAAGCCGCAATCCATCCGGCCGCCGGTGATGACGCTGTGGAACGTCTCCGCGCTGAGACCCGATTTTTCGCCGAGCATGAGAGCCTCTGCATAAAGCGCGCCATAGCCGAGCGAAAGGAAATTGTTCAACAGCTTCATGGTATGGCCGGTGCCGGTCGGGCCGGTATGGATCATGCGCTGGGAGATGGTTTCGATGATCGGGCGGACGCGGGCGATATCGTCGGCATCGCCACCGATCATGACATCGAGCGTCCCTTCCCAGGCATCCTTGGGGGTGCGGCCGAGCGGGGCATCGAGCAGGGTGATGTTTTGTGCGGCGAGGCTGGCGGCGAGTTTGGTGGTGACCGAGGGGTCGGAGGTCGAGCAATCGACGATGATCAGCGCCTTGCCGGCGGCGGCGAGGCCATCCTCCCCCTGGGTCAACGCCACGACCTGATCGCTGCCGGTCACACAGAGGAACACGATATCGCTCGCTTCGGCGAGCGCCTTAGGCGTTTTGGCTTCGGTGGCGCCGCGCCCGATCAACTCCTCGACCGGCACACGATTGCGGTGGCCCATGATCGTCAGCGGATAGCCCGCCTCGATGATGTTTTTCGCCATGCCGTGGCCCATGAAGCCGACGCCGATGAAACCGATTTTCTCTTTGGTCATGTTAGGCCCTAATATGAAAACGAAGGAAGTTGTCCTTTTTTGAAAAAGGGATTGAAAAGTTTTTTATTGATTTACATAGTCGCGCCAGCGGTGAGCTTGTTTAAAGCCAAGGACTTCCCTGGTTTTTTTGTTTGACAGCAGAGTTTCGTATTCCGATAATTCGCCGTGGACAGGGACGCCTGGGTAGAAGCGGCTAAGCAGTTCGGCAGTGGGCAGGTCCGAAGAGGTATCGCCGCTGGCAGCGTTAAATACCTGATAGCCCAGACCATCCTTCTCAATGGCAAGGCGGCAGATTTCGCCAAGATCGCGCGCATCGATATAACTCCAGGCGATGCGCTTGCGAAAGCCGGGATCGGCAAAGAATTGCGGGAACTGTGCGTATTCATGGGGTTCGATCACGTTGCCGATGCGGATTGCGTAGATGTCGATGCCAGAGCGCAACGCAAAAGCGCGCGCGGTGCGTTCGTTGCAGATTTTTGAGAGTGCGTAGCTGTCCATCGGGTCGACCGGGTATTCCTCATCAAGCGGGAAATACTCCGGATTGCGTGGCTCGTTGGCGAAGACAAGACCATAGGTGGTTTCGCTCGAGGCGATGATGATTTTTTTTATCCCAAGCTTCACCGCGGCCTCAATCACGTTGTAGGTCCCCATGGTGTTTATGCGGAACACTTCGTTATCCGGCGTAATCATGATGCGGGGGATGGCGGCGAAGTGGACCACCGCATCGATCGGTTCCGGGCGCAGCGACGGGTCAAATTCATGCAGGCCGGTGTAGCTCGACAGGGCGTTGAAGACCTGTCCGGAATCGGTGATGTCGGTTATCAGGGTGCGGACTTTGGGATTGTCGAGCGGCTTGGTATCGAGATTGAGCACCCGATAGCCGTGTTCGACCAGATGGGCGACTGCGTGCTTGCCGGCTTTGCCGGTGCCGCCGGTGAAGATGATTTTTTTCATGAGGGAGGCTCCGTATCAATTAAAATGACGCCGGCGGCAAAACCGCCGGCGATTATTTTAGAAGTGGTATTGACTGATGTTTGCTGCGGTGAAAATCAGCGGTTTGCTGAAAACGATGACCTTATTTTTGACCGTGTAATTTCCAAGTCCTTTGACCGTGAATGTGTCATTGGGCTTGAGCTTGTTGTCGGCGGCGAGGCGGGCCACGTTCATGACTAATTCTCCCTCCTTGACTTCGTTCCAGAGGGGACTTGCCTTGATGATGCCGTCCTTGACGTATTGACGGATTGAATTCGGATCGCTGCAGCCTGTAACGAAGACTTTACCAACCCGGTTCAGTTTTTTCACTGCCGCCGCCGCGCCCACTTCCGCTGCGCCGTCTGGCGCGATGATCGCGGTGACATCGGGGTAGGCCTGAAGAATATTCAGCCCCGCCGAAAGCGATTTTGACGGGCTCGAATAACCGTATTGCGTGGTCACGACCGACATTTTCGGATACGTTTTTGTCATATAGGTTTTAACTGCGGCCAGCCACGCGTTCTGGATCGTCGCGTCAGGCGTGGAGGACAGGATGGCAATCTTGGCGTCCGGGCCTGCGTATTTCTCGACCGAATCGACCAGGGCTTTGCCCATCGCGGGATAGGACGTATCCTGGATAAAGAAGTCACGCGCGTTCGGTGCAACATCGGAATCGTAGCTGACTACCTTGATTCCTTGTTTCATCGCACGTTCGAGGGCTGGCGCCGGCTCCGTCGGGTTGTTGGCCGTGATCGTGATCACGTTGAAGCGACGCGCGATCAGGCTGTTGATGATGTCGACCTGACCTTGCGCGGACGCGGTGACCGGGCCGGTGTAGAGAAACTGGATATTGAGTTTTTTTGCGGCCTCGATCGCGCCCTGTTCATTCGCCTTGAAGACCGATAGGCCGATGAGTTTGGGGACCATCGCGACCTTGATGCGCTTCCCCGGTGCTTGGGCATGGGCAGCGGATGCGATGCCGAAGAGGGTGGCGGAGAGCAGGAGGTTTCTGACAAACGGTTTCATGGAAGATCTCCACTGATGGTGTTTTATGATTAGCGTTTGGGCACTTCAGGTTTTCGGCGGCGGAACCTCCTGTTTAGGAGAATTGACCAGGCGCAGCAGCACCGCGCCAAAACCGAAGCCGCGATCCGACAGCAGGTTTTTAGCGCCGATCGACACAAGGAGTATCGCCCCGGTGAGCATCGTCGTGATCATGTCGGAAAATCCGGCGATCAGCATACCCTGGCGAAGGATGCCGAGGATCAGAACACCGAGGACGACCCCAAGAATCCCGCCTTCTCCCCCGAAGATGCTGACTCCGCCGAGCACGACCATGGTGATCGCGGTGAGTAGTAATATATTGCCCATGTCAGGTCGGACAGCGTCGTAATAGGATGCCAGCATGATGCCGGCGATGGCCGCCATCAACCCGCTCAGGGCATAGACCCGCCGAAGCATAGTCGGCACCGCCACGCCAGCGTAATGCGCGGCATCGCGATTATAGCCAATCATTATCACGCGCCGGCCGAAACCAGTTCGCTTGATCAAGAGGGTGAAAGCGAAGGCAAGGGCAGCAAATAATACCAGCGGTACCGGAATGATGCCCCCGATCGTGCCGGTGCCGAGAACAGCAAAGCTCTTGACGAACCCGTAAGGCGGCGCAGGGCCGGCGAAGGCGGTGGCGAGGCTTGCGTAGATGAAGCTGGTCGCGAGGGTGGCGATCAGCGGTTCGATCCGCAGCCGGGTGATGATCAGCCCGTTAAGCCATCCGAGCAGCACCCCGATACCGATCGCAATGAGCGCGGCTAGCCAGATGTTCACCCCGGATTGCTTGGTCAATAGGGCCATGATGACGGCGGCAAGGCTCGCGATCGCCCCTACCGACAGATCGATGCCCCCGGTCAAGATGACGATGGCAAGGCCGATCGCAACGAAGCCGAAAGGGAGAAACTGCTCGGTAATGGCGAGTGTGCCGCCGAACCCGTCATAGAAGCCGGGAATAAATAGACAGAATCCGGTCAGTAACGCGACCGTGATCAAGGACAAGGTTCGATCCCAGGGGTCCTGCGGGAGGTACCTGTTCATCGCGCTGCTCCCCGAGTGCCGCCGAACGAAACCGCTGCAAGAATCATCAAGCCCTCGCCTGCGGAATACCAGATAGCTGGCACGTGTAGGAACACCAGAGCGGTGATCACTACGCTGAGAAAAATGCTGCCGATCACGGTGCCTGCTAGATTACCTCGCCCGCCGCTGATCGCGGTTCCGCCGATCAAGGCGATGGCGATGGTCTGCAACTCAACATGGTCGCCCGTGCCTGTGGTTGCAGTTGCCGATCCGGTATAGGCAACGAACACGAGGCCGCCGAACGCCGCCAGCGCACCGGAGATCATATAGACCCGGAGCAGCGTGCGCTTGACTGGGATACCGGCGTTATAGGCTGCGCTCGCGTTGTTGCCGACGGCGAGGATGTTGCGACCGAAAATGGTGTAATGCAGCACGTACCAGGCCAGCAGGGCGACCACGGTGAGGGCGATGACAGGGATCGGAACCGGCAGACCTGGGATCAGGTTGTCGTTGCCGAAAGCAGCGAATTGGCGCGATACCTGATCTACCTGCGTGCCGTTGGAAACAATGAAGGTGATGCCGCCGAACAGGCTGTAGGTGCCGAGCGTTGCGATGATCGGCGGGATGCGCACCCAGGCGACCATCAACCCGTTGATACTGCCGAGCATGGCCCCCATCACGAGGCAGAGCGGCAAGGCAACGGCAAGCCCTAGATGCGACGTAGTCGAAGCGAGGCCGAAGATCATAGCACTCAGGCCCATGACGGCCGAGACCGACAGGTCGATCCCCTTTGTCATTATCACGAAGGTCTGCCCAATTGCGATCAGCCCGAGGACGACGGCACCGAGCACCATGAATTCGAGATTGTCATAAGCCATGAAACCCGGCTTGAACACACCGACCGCGAGCACGATTGCAACGGTGACGACGAGGAGGGTGATTTCCCGCACCTCGCGACGTCCGCGCCGGGGTCTGGTGGTCAATAACGCCGCACTCATGCCGCCGAACTCCCAGCGCCCAGGAACGCCGCGCCGACGCTGGCAGCATTGATTTCGGCACCGCACAATTCGGCCGTGATGCGCCCAGCGTATATGGCGAGGATACGGTCGCATAGGGCAATCAGTTCCTCGAGCTCCGAGGAAATCACGATGATGGCCATGCCCGCCTGCGATAGTTCCTCGATCAGGCGGTAGATATCTTCCTTGGCACCGACATCGACGCCGCGGGTCGGTTCATCGAGGATCGCGACTTTGGGATTAGTACTCATCCATTTGCCGAAAACAATTTTCTGCTGGTTGCCGCCTGAGAGTTCGCGCATCGGCTGTTCCGGTCCGCGCGCGCGTACGCGAAAACGCGCGATGGTCTGTTCGGCGATGTCGACTTCGCGTCCCCGGTCGAGTAGGCCGATGGGGTTCTGCAGGCGGGTGATCTGTCCGGAGGTAGCGTTATCGCGGATCGACATCGGCAGGATCGCACCGTGGCGGGCGCGGTCTTCCGGCACGTAGACGAGGCCGGATTCGATGATACGCGGGATCGAGGCGTGAGTGATGTCCTGCCCGTTGAGCATCACGATGCCTGCGGATTTTTCACGCAGGCCACAGATCGCTTCGGCGATTTCGGTCCGACCGGCACCGATCAGTCCGGCAAAGCCGACAATTTCGCCGGGGCGGATATCGAGATCTATCGCGCGGAAGGCGGTCGGGTGGGTGAGGCCGCGCACCGAAAGGATGGGGGTGCCGGTGGCGGCGCGGTGGATGCGCTTGCGGTCGAAACTGAGGGTGCGGCCAACCATGGCGCTGACTAGGCGAGCGCGGTCAAACCGGCCGCGATCGACCTCGTCGGACACGGCGCCGTCACGTAGGACGCTGATGCGGTCGCTGATGTCCATGACTTCGTCCATTCGGTGGCTTATGAAGCCGAGCGTGTAGCCCTCGTTGCGAAGGCGGCGGATGATACCGAACAGGAAGCCCACTTCGCGCGATGTGAGCGGCGAGGTCGGTTCGTCGAACAGAATGACGCGGCAGCCACGCAAGAGGGCCTTGGCGCATTCGACCAACTGCTGCTGGGCGATGCTGAGATGGCGGGCGTCGTCGCGCACGTCGATGTCGAGACCTAGGGTTCGCAGGGCCTCTTGGGCGCGGGTGCGGATGCTGTGCCAGTCGATCCGGGCCGCTATGCCGCGGGTGGGCAGCATTCCGAGATACATGTTTTCCGCGACGCTAAGCTCGCCCATCAAGGCGGGTTCTTGCGGCACCAGATAGATACCGTGGGCCTGAGCTGCGCGCGGGTTGCGCAGGTCAAGCGGTGCGGAGTCTAGGGTAATGGTTCCCGCATCCGGACGATGGATACCGGCGAGAACGCGAAACAAAGTGGATTTACCGGCACCGTTTTCGCCCATCAGCGTATGAACCTCGCCGGGCGCGAGGTTGAGGCTGACGCGTTTTAGTACACGGTTGGCGATAAAGCTTTTGTCGACAGCGACTGCACGGAGCCAACCAGTGCCGTTGCCTGGCGATGCCGCTAGTCGCTGATCATGACCGAGCACAAGCGTTGACGGTGACTTTGCAAGCAATTTTCGTTTCCCCATGCCCCGGCGCCGTTATCCTAAGGTGCCTAGCCAATTCGATATAGTCGCTCATTTTTGGTAGCGCAACCAGAATCGGACAGCGCTACCATCTTGCGCCGCAGGGGAAACTTAGCGATAGTCAGCGCCAATTGAAACCGCCGCGCACGATCGCGGTATAATGCTGGAGACCCACGCCGGTTATGGACCCGATGTCCGCTTCGTTGCGCCCGCGCGAATCGCGGCGTGGCCGCCGAACCGCCGTGACGCTGAACCATGTCGCCGCCGCCGCCCAAGTGTCGCCGATCACGGTCTCGCGGGCCCTGAACGCGCCGGATACAGTTTCCGAGACCTTGCGCGAGCGGATCAATGCCGCGGTCGAGGCTCTGGGTTATGTGCCGAACCGGATGGCGGGCGCGCTGGCTTCGGCCAAAACGCGGGTGATTCCGGTGATCGTGCCGTCCCTCTCGAATGTCGTGTTCGTCGAGGTGATCGAGGGGATTCAGGAAACGATCGAGGCAGCGGGATATCAGATGCTGCTGGGCAGCACCGATTACGATCTCGATCGCGAGGCCGGACTGGCATCGACCCTGCTCGGCTGGGCGCCGCCGGGCGTTCTGCTCGCAGGGCTGCGGCATCTGCCGCGCACCACAAATTTATTGAAGAACGCCGATGTGCCGGTGGTCGAATTCATGGAATACGGTGCCCGCTGCATCGACATGAATGTCGGCCTGTCGCACGTGCAGGCGGGTGCCGCGATGGCGGCGCATCTGCTCGCGCGCGGCTATCGGCGGATCGGGTTCGTCGGTACTCGGATGCGCGGCGATTATCGGGCCCGGCAACGCTATGACGGCATGCGCCGGCACATCGCCCAAATCGGCGGTGCGAGCGATGTCTTGTTCGAATATCCTGGCGGCCCGGGGCAGGATGTCGGATGGCACGCGCTCGGCGATATTCTGCAAACACATTCTGACGTCGATGCGCTGTTCTTCGCCAATGACGAAATGGCGGTGGGCGCGGTCCTGCGCGCCCAGCGCGACGGGATCGCCGTGCCGGGGCGCATTGCGATCGCGGGGTTCAACGGCCTGCCGATGAGTGCACTGGTCACCCCCTCGCTCACCACGATCACCTCGCCGCGCAAGCAGATCGGCGAACAGGCCGCCGCGATGCTGCTGAGCCGGATCGATGGCAGATCCCCGCCGCAGCGCCGGATCGATGTCGGGTTCGTCCTCCAACCCCGCAGCAGCACATGACCCCGACAAATAAAAGTTTTCTGCTTCTCCTTTTCAAAAGACTAACGCTGTCCCGTATTCCCGTTCTGGAGCGCTCGCCATGACCCCCACCCGCATCGCCGTGATCGGCCTCGGCTCGATGGGACTCGGCATGGCAACGTCACTCCTGCGTGCCGGTTTCGCGGTCTCAGGCTACGATGTGGTCCCCGCCAATGCCGAACGCCTCGCGGCGGCAGGTGGCCGGATCGCGGCAACCCCGGCGGAGGCCGCATCCGGCGCGGTGGCGGTGGTGTGCGTGGTGGTGAACGCGGCACAGACCGAAGCGGTCCTGTTCGGCCCGGATGGGTGCGCGGCCGCGATGAAATCGGGTGCCGTGTTCATTTCCTGCGCGACGATGGCGCCGGATGTGGTGCGCGGCCTCGCCGCACGGCTGGAAGCGCAGGGGCAGCATTATCTCGATGCGCCGATCAGCGGCGGCGCGGCACGAGCCGCCGAGGGCAAGCTCACCATCCTCGCCTCCGGCAGCGCCGCCGCCTTCGCAACGGCCCGGCCAGCGCTGGATGCGATGGCGGCGACCCTGCATGAGCTGGGCGATGCGCCGGGGGTGGGCGCGGGCTTCAAAATGGTCAACCAGCTGCTCGCCGGGGTGCATATCGCCGCCGCGTGCGAAGCGGTGGCGTTCGGGGCGTCGCTCGGGCTCGACCTGCGGAAACTCTACGAGGTGATCACCGGGTCCGCCGGTAACAGCTGGATGTTCGAGAACCGTGTGCCCCATATTCTCGATGCCGATTACACGCCGCGCAGTGCGGTGAATATTTTCACCAAGGATCTCGGCATCGTGCTCGACATGGCGCGCGCGGCCCCGCTTTCGGTGCCGATGGCGGGTTCGGCGCTGCAATTGTTCCTGATGACGGCGGCAGCGGGGATGGGGCGGGACGACGATGCCTCGGTGGCGCGGTTGTTTGCGATGATTTCAGGGATCGATCTGCCGGACGGCAAATAGAGCAAGTCGTTCCTTTTTCACTTATTCAGGGGATCACGGTCATGGCGCGGTTTGCGGCTAACCTGACGATGATGTTCACCGAACACGCGTTTCTCGACCGGTTTGCCGCGGCGGCGGATGCGGGATTCGATGCGGTGGAGTTCCTGTTTCCCTACGAGCATCCGCCCGAGGCGATCGGCGCGCGCCTCGCACGACACGGGCTCACCCAGGCCCTGTTCAACCTGCCGCCGGGAAACTGGGCGGCGGGCGAGCGCGGGCTCGCATGCCTGCCGGGGCGCCGCGATGAAATGATCGCGGGCACCGCCCTCGCCCTCGACTACGCCGCCGCGACCGGGGTGACCCGCCTGCATCTCATGGCCGGTCTGGGCGACCGCCACGACCCCGCCGCGATGACACGCTACCGCGATGCGGTTACCCGCACGGCGGAAACGCTCGCGGCCCACGGGATCGATCTGCTGCTCGAACCGATCAACGGGCGCGACATGCCGGGCTATTTTCTCAACGACATCGATGCGGCGGCAGCGCTGATCGGCGCGTTGGGCCTCGGCAATGTCCGGCTCCAGTTCGACATGTATCACTGCCAGATCATGCACGGCGACATCACCATGCGCTTGCGCCGCCATATCAAGACGATCGGCCATGTGCAGATCGCGAGCGTACCCTCGCGCCACGAACCGGATGGCGAGGAGGTCCATTACCCGTTCCTGTTCGAGGAGCTGGACCGGTTGGGGTATGCCGGCATCGTCGGCTGCGAATATCGCCCGCGCGGGGCGACGCGGGACGGGCTCGGCTGGTTCGAGACCCTGCGGCGATGAGCCTGATGCTCGGCTGCATCGCCGATGATTACACCGGCGCGTCCGATCTCGCGAACACGCTGACAAGGCAGGGGCTGCGCACGATCCAGACGATCGGCGTGCCCGATGCCGGGCTGGCGCTCGGGACGGTCGATGCCGTGGTGGTCGCGCTGAAAACCCGCTCGATATCATCAGCGGACGCCGTTGCACGGTCGCTGGCGGCGCTGGGCTGGCTGCGCGGCAAGGGCGCGCGGCATATCATGTTCAAGATCTGCTCGACCTTCGATTCGACCGATGCCGGCAATATCGGGCCGGTGACCGAAGCGCTGGCCGCCGCCCTCGATGCGCCGGTGGTGCCGGTGACGCCCGCCTTCCCCGAAACCGGGCGCACGGTGTTTCAGGGTCATCTGTTCGTCGGGTCGCGCCCGCTGCATGAAAGCCCGCTGAAGGATCATCCGCTCAACCCGATGCACGATTCCGATCTGGTACGGGTGCTGGCACGGCAATCGAGGCACGGTGTCGGGCTCGTCGCGCACGATGTCGTCAGCCAGGGAGCCGCCGCCATCGCCGCGCGGCTTGCGGCGCTCGCTGCATCCGGTATGCGCAGCGCGATCGTCGATGCGATCTCGGAGCCGGATCTGATCGCCCTGGGCGCGGCGGCCCTGAGGCTGCCATTGTCCACCGGCGCTTCCGGCCTCGGGCTCGGTCTTGCCCGCGCCGCGCGGGGCGAAAGCGCGGGCACGGCGCCGCCGGTATGGGAAGCGCCCGGCGGGCCTGCCGCCATCATCGCGGGCAGTTGCGCCGCCGCGACGCTCGAACAGATCGCTGCGGTTGAGCCGGATCTGCCGGTGCATCGCCTCGATATCGATCGGCTGTTGAACGATCCGGTCTATGCCGATGCTGCACTGGCCTCGACCGAAGCACAGCTTTCGCAGGGGCCGGTGCTGCTCGCGAGCAGCGCCACGCCAGATGTGGTCGCGCAGTTGAAAGCGGCGCATGGCGATGATGTCGGGGCGCGGATCGAGGCGGCGCTGGCCCGGCTGGCCGCCGGGCTAGTCGAACGAGGGGTGCGGCGGTTGATCGTCGCGGGGGGTGAAACCTCCGGCGCGGTGATCGACCGGCTGGGGGTCGCAGCGCTGGAAATCGGCCCTGAAATCGCGCCCGGCGTGCCGTTGCTGCGCAGCATCGGCGGCGCGCCGATGCTGTTCGCCCTGAAATCGGGCAATTTCGGCGGGGCGGATTTTTTCCGCCGCGCTCTGGCCGCGATGGGCGTTGCGGCTTGAGGTGGGGCACGATCAACGGAATGCGCGATACGGCAGGGCTGGTGGTCTCGAATTAGTCGCGCCATGGCAGATACATAATTAATCATTAGCGCCATTAGTGGTTCGTTAAGGGTTCAAATGCGATGTAGGTGGTCTCATTGATATGTCCGAGCGATGAACCAGATCTCGTCCCAACCGCCGATCCAAACTGACGACCAGAACATCGCCCGGTCAGTCATTCGAACGACCACATCCGACCAGGCTGCGGCCTTACGCGAAAGCTTCCTCGTCATTGAGGGGAGCATAAGGATCTGTGGGGTATGAGCGAGATCGGGTAATCTGGGTGGATGAAGCGAACGCTGAAATCGACACTGCCAAAGGAATGCTCGGCGGCATCCGCCTCATCGGAGCCGGAATCGATCGTGCAGATCAAGGTTTGGCTGCATGGGATCAGCCCGATGGTCTGGCGGCGCGTTCTGGTGCCCTCGACGCTCACTCTTCGTGAATTGCATGGGGTGATCCAGGTTGCGATGGGCTGGGACGGCATTCATCTTTATCAATTCTGCCTCCGCGCCGCGGAATACGGTTCGGTGGAGCTTTCGGCGTCCTCGCCCGACGTGACGCTGGCAGCGCTCCGGCTTCGAAAGAACGCCCGGTTTACCTATGAATATGATCTGAACATTCCCTGGCGCCACGAGGTTCGCATTGAGGGCTGGCTCAACCCTGGGGACGGCAAAGCATATCCTGCTTGTGTCGCCGGGGATGGTGCCTGCCCACCGGAGGATTGTGGCGGCCCGGATGCCTTCATGGTCAATCGGGATGGTATCCTGTCGATGGATGGCCTGGAGGATCTGGGCACCATGATCGATATCATCGAGGGCGTTGTCCTTGAGGGCCGTCAGGAAATTCTCAACGATGAGGAGGCGATGTGGCGGCTGGAACAGGCTGTCGATCGCAGTCATGCGCGGGAACGTGCCCGAGGCCGGCCATTTTCACGACGCGCGGTAAACGCCCGACTTCGCCGCGCCGAGTATCGGGAGCTTATGCACCAGCAATGCTGACACGAGCCGCCCTGCGCTGCGCGAGCAGTTCGGCGGCCAGCAGCGCCGCCTCATCGCCACGTTGCTGTCGAATGCCGGAGATCAGTGCGTGAGCTGCCGGGTCAGTGAGTTGGTCGAACCGGCGCTGCAGCGTTGCCGCCGTGGTTTCGGCATACAAGCGCGTTGTGGCGATGCTTTCGTGACCGAGGAAGCGCTGTAGATCGGTGATGTCCATGCCCAGCGCAAGCAATCGAGTGGCGACCGTGTGACGCAGCAGATGCGGGTACACCCGCTTGGTGATCCCTGCCGCGCTGGCGACGTCCCGCACAATCTGGCCGACCCGCTGGCGGGTTAACACGTGGGGTATCGGGCCGGACCCCTGCTGGCGGCTGACGAAGAGCGGTCCGGCGCGGCGCGCGGCGATGTGCAGCCGAAGCAACTGCGCCAGATCACGCCGGATCGGCACCTCGCGACGTTTGCCGCCCTTGCCCTGGCGGATTACGACCATGCGCTCGACCAAACTGACATCCTCGACCCGAAGCTGCACCAGTTCGGAGGCTCGCGCACCGGTTTCCAGCAAGGTCTGGAGCATCAGCCCGATCCTGCCATCCCGTGCGTATGCCTGATCGAGAAAGCGAAGTTCTTCCTCGACGGTCAGCCTGTCCACACTCCCGCGCCGCTCGGGCGGTGCCCGCAGGCCAGCACGTTGCCTCGCCGCCCGGAACACAGCCTTGCTCTGAGCATAGTCCACCCCCTCGCGAACGAGCACGGTGGCAATGGCAGTGGCGGCGCGGGTGATGGAAGCCATAATTCAGTTTGCTATCTTTCGGTCGGAATGCAAACTGATGGTTCTTTGGGGCTAGGCCGGTGGCGAAATCGGGTGTCGCACAGGCTGTCGGCTTTCCACTCCGGCGCTTGTGGAAAACTCGCCCCGTCCGCACCGCCAGCTCGAAATGGGAGATATACAATGCGTGTCAGTGTCCTGCTCCAGATCACCGATGATGAGGGTGTTGCCCGTGCGGCCGAACCAGTTGCCGTGTTTGAAAAAGCGACAGAACGACCGGAAGACGTGGGTTTGTCGATCAGCGAGGGGAAAACTCTTATGACGGCTGTCCAGCGCCGGATCGTCGGGTCTCAGGTCGCATCGTGGACGGCGCGTCACCGGAATTGCCAAGCGTGTGGTGCCCGGCAGCGCAGTAAAGGCAATTATCCGCTCATATTTCGAACGCTGTATGGCGACGTGCCGCTTGCCGGTCTGCGATTGCATCGCTGCCCGTGCCAAGGCGATCATGGGCCAGCCACAACGTCACCGTTGGGCGAGTTCTTCCCGGAGCACATTGCCCCGGAACGGCTGTATCTGGAGACGCGCTGGTCATCGCTCGTACCCTATGCGGCCGCGGCGGGACTGATGGCTGACATCCTGCCGATCGCATCAGGCGCAAACGCGACGACGTTGCGCGACCACACCTTGCGCGTCGCGGCGCGCGCTGAGGCCGAACTGGGGGAAGAGCGACCTTGCTTCATCGATGGTTGCCCGGCGGAATGGGCCAAGCTGCCGATACCGGAAGGCAGGATCGTGGTCGGTCTTGATGGCGGCTACGTTCGGAATTGGGAAGAAAAGAAGACAAACTTCGAGCTGATCGTCGGACGGTCGATTCCCGAGGATCGCGCACCCCGCTACGTCGGCATGGTGCATGGATACGATTGCAAACCAAAGCGCCGCCTATTTGAAATGCTCAAGAGCCAGGGCTTACAGGCGAACCAGGACGTCACCTTTTTGACCGACGGCGGGGAGGAGGTTCGCGCATTGACCGAACTGGTTACTCCGATAGCCGAGCATGTCCTGGACTGGTTTCACATCACCATGCGGATCACCGTGCTTGGCCAGTTTGCAAAGGGGGTGGGGCAGCGGAACGAAGCAATCGGGGCCCGGCTGGCCAGCGAACTCGATCGCATCAAATGGAAGCTCTGGCACGGAAACGGGCACGGCGCCCGCGAGCTGATCAACGATTTTGAAACCGACCTTGCCGATCTCGACGTGGACTACCCCAATCTTCGAAAATTCATCACGCTCGCCCGTGAGTTCGGGGTCTATATCACCTCAAATCTGGCCAGCCTGATCAACTACGGCGAACGATATCGATCTGGCGAGCGGATATCCTCGGCATTCGTTGAGGCGACAGTTAATGCCGTGGTGAGCAAGCGGTTCGCCAAAAAGCAGCAGATGCAGTGGACCCGGCGCGGGGCACATCTGCTCCTACAGACCCGCACCCGGACACTCGACGGAACGCTGCGCTCAACCTTTGAACGCTGGCATCCTGGCATGGCCAATGACAATGGAGGCCACGCTGATCATGCCGCCGTGGCGTGAATACCCCACAGAACCTTATGCTCCCGTCATTGAGGCCCGAAGTAACGAAACGCCCCGATTTGTAGCATAAGCGGACAAAGGGAGAACATCATGCGGCCCTCGATACTGTGTCGGGTACGGGTCTGAGTGGGCGCAATCCGACAGGGTTTTCCGTTGATTTCTGCTGGCTGCCCCAGATGTAGTCCCCGGTCAGGTTCACGTGCTCCCAGCCGATCGGGGAAAGGTGAGTAAGGTGGGCATCTTGAACATCTTCGACCTTACGCAAGGCGTCGATGGCGCGGCCAAGATAGCGCGTGTTCCAGAGGATGATCGCGGTGACGACCAGATTGAGGCCGGATGCGCGGTGCTTCTGATTTTCGAATGTCCGGTCGCGGATTTCGCCGAGCCTGTGGATGAAGACCGCCCGCGCCAGGCTGTTCCGAGATTCGCCCTTGTTGAGTTCCTGGCTGCTCTCGCGGCGTAATTCGGGGTCTTCCAGCCAGTCGAGGGTGAATAGCGTGCGCTCGAGCCGGCCAAGTTCCCGGAGTGCTGCGGCGACACCGTTTTGTCTGGGATATGAGGCGAGTTGGCGCATGATGAGCGACGCGGTCACGGTGCCGGTGCGGATTGACGTGGCGATCCGCAGAATGTCTGTCCAGTGCGCTCGGATCAGGTCGATGTTGATGCGGCCGGCGATCATCGGCCCGAGCGTCGGGTAGGTCGTGGCCTTGGCGAAGCTGTAGAGGCGGCGATCTTTCAGGTCGGGAATTCTTGGTGCAAACTGGAATCCGAGCAGGGCGCACAAGGCGAAGACGTGATCCGATACGCCTCCGCCATCGGTATGGTGGCGGTGCTGGCGTGACATGACTTCGCCGTGATGATCGAGCAGTCCGTCGAGGACATGGATCGCCTCGCTCGCGGTCGCGGCGATAACCTTGGTATGGAACGGCGCGTAGCGACCTGAGAGATGGGTATAGAATTTGATGCCAGGTTCATGGCCATAATGGGCGTTGAACTGACTCGCATCGCGGCCGAACCCACCGGCCCGGAAGAATTGTCCATCCGAGGACGAGGTTAATCCTGAGCCGAATATCGCGGCGAGCGGCTCGCGATTCTGATAATCGACAAGGCGCCGCAACGCCAGCGCGTAAGTCTCATCGCGAATATGCCAATCGGCCGCCCAGGCGAGTTGACCGAGGCTGGCGATACTGCACGCTTCGGCCATGCGGGTCAGACCCAGATTGAGCCGGTCGGCCAGAAGGCCGGCGATGAGAACTCTGGGATCATCAACAAGCTCTCCTGTCCGCAAATGGGTGAAGCACTCGGGGAAGCGGGTCCAGCCGGCAACCTCCGACAACAGATCGGTGATCCGTATACGCGGCAACATCGCATACAGGCGGCCCGCGAATGCTTCGGCCTCGGGCGGTGTCGATTTCTCAATCGGCGTGATTTTCAGAACCCCTTTGTCAATCGTGACGTCGGGCAGCAACCCGCCTTTGGCACGGGCTTCAACCGCGGCAAGTCGTTCATTGAGGCGGGTCTGACGTTCCGCGATGAACCGTTCGAAATCGGTCTCAACGGCAAGCGGAATGCCGGAATCTCCTTGCATAGTTTGCAGGGTTTCCGTGGAAATCAGACGATCTTCGAAGGCCCGATACTGCCGACTGCCCATGACCCAGACATCACCGGCGCGTAGGCGCGTGCACAATTCCGCCAACACGCAGAGTTCATAATAACGCCTGTTGATGCCGTTCCCGGGCAAAACATGGCGCACCCAACGCTGGCGGATGAAGGCGGTCGGGGCGGATTTCGGCAGGGTTGTGGCACCGGCTTTATTGATCCGGCGCAACGTATCTATGGCGCGCATCAGCGGTGTCGTGGCGGCCACGCCTTGGAAGGTAAAAGCTTCGAGAAAGGCTGGTGCCCATCGCCTGACGCCAGCATAGTGCTCGGTCAACTTTTGGTATGGATCAAATTCCTCCGGCCGGGCCAGGGCCTCCGCTTCGGCGACCGTCGTGCAGAACCGCTCCCAGGGCATCACCTTGTCGATCGCCGCGAAGGGATCCCCCTTGCCGGCACGCGCGGTGATCAAGGCCGTTCCGATCCTGGCAAAGAGCCGGACCTTTTCGTTGATCGCTCGTCCATCAGCCTGGAAATCACGAGCGTGCTTGCCTTCGGCTTTCCGGAACATCGCACCAATCAACCGTTCGAACAGATCAATGGCATGATCTGTCAGGTTAGCCGCCAGATCGAGGATGATGGCGGTGAGTGTGGCGTGGCGTCGCCGGCGTTCGTAATCGGCGATATGCTGAACCGTCATGCGTCCCGCCTCGCGGGCAAGCTGTGCAAGACGGGCTTGGTTAACGAGATGGCCCCGCGCCGGAGCGAGACCGATCGCCCGCACATGCGCCAACCGTTCGATCAATCCGAGCATCGAACCAGGCTTTGCGGATTCCGGCATCTGGCGCAGCCAGGCCAGCCAGCTCTGACTGGTTTCCAGGCGCCGCGCTGTCAGGGCATCCAAACCGCGTCGTTGGTTGGTGGATAATCCGTCGGTCAGCCGACGCTCAGTTTCACGCCGCGCTTTGTGTCGTACCTCGATGCAAATTCGCTCAAGTCTCGCTGGCGCCGGTACAATGATGCCGCGTTGCCGGCATTCCTCCATAGCCAGAGCGGCAAGATCAAGCAGACGCTCGTTCTCGATCGCATGGGGAAGCAGCCAGGCTGACAGTTCATTTGCGGCCTTGGGGCCAAATGTCCGGAGCCCGAGGCGGTTCAGCAAAGACGCGGAATGACGACGTCGATTTTGTTCGGATGCCAGGTAGGATACGAGTGAATCTGGCAAGACGTCGATCTGATCGGCAACAAATGAAACCAGAGATGGATCGGGTATCTCACCCGCTCGCAGCACTCGGCCAGGATGGCGCAGATAGCAAAGCATCAGCGCGTAGCCGAGGCGATGATGATCACCACGGCCGCGTCGAATCAGCGCCAAGTCCGCAGCCGACAGGGTATAATGGCGGATCAGACCCCGCTGATCGGTCGGCGGATCAAACAGCAGTACGATCTGGTCCTCGGTCAGTATTCGGCGATATCCCACTTTTTTCTCCCTGAGCGTTCGCGCCGGGAGACCAGCCGATCCGGGCCAAGGAGTCGACCAGCGTGCTGCGCGGGATGCCAAAAGTCCGGCAAACCGACGCTTTCGTGGCACCAGCATCGAGCGCGGTGATCACGGTGGCCAATTTCTCCGGATCGATTCCGAAAGGTCTGCCACCTTGCCGCCCGCGTCGGCGGGCGGCAGCCAGACCGGCGTTCACCCGCTCTTGAGTGAGGGAACGCTCGAACTGCGCCAGGGCGCCAAAGACGTGGAAAAGGAACTCGCCCTGCGGTGTGGTGGTATCCATCTGTTCGGTCAGAGACCGGAAGGCGATCCCCCGCGCCCGGAGCCCGTTCACGGTTTCCAGCAAATGGGGCAACGAACGGCCCAGTCGGTCGAGCTTCCAGACCACAAGACAATCGCCAGGTTGAAGATAGGCCAGTGCCGACGCAAGGCCGGAGCGATCCCGCCGGCTGCCACTGGCATGGTCCGCGAATAGGTGCCGTTCATCGACGCCGGCGCAAAGTAACGCATCGCGCTGTAGATCCAGCACCTGCCGGTCATTATCTGTGGAGACGCGCATGTAGCCGATCAGCATGTACGGAAAACCCCCCAACATTGGTTTCCGTACACCATACCATTCCGACATGGTTTCTCGTACATAATTCGGGGGATAAAATCGAGTTTTCTGACACCGCCCGTACCCCTGACGGAAAACATGTGTTTTCCGTACAGCCGAAATTCTGACTTCAGCACCGGGATCTCCGATCAAACCGGCAGAATCCCTCGATTTTGCCCCTCCAGCGTTCTCGGTTTGTCCGCTTATGCTACAATTTGGGGCGTTTCGTTACTTCGGGCCGGTACTCGCATCGGCATCATCGGGGCGTTCGAATGCCGCGATGACATCGAGGATCGCCATTCCGTACCGGTCGATCTTCGTCCTGCCGATCCCGGGTATCCCTTCCAGCTCGGCCAGACTATGCGGATGCGCAACGGCGATCGCGGCGAGCGTGTCATCCTGAAAAATCACGTAGGGCGGCACGTTCTGGCTTTTCGCGAGATAGGTGCGTTCGGCCTTCAACATCGCGAACAGCTGGGCGTCGCGTTTGCCCAGCTCGATCCGCTCGCTCTTCTTCGCAACAGCGGCCGTTGCCGTTCGGGTCGCCCGGTCGCGCCGGAACGAAATCGCCGCCTTGCCGTGCAGGATATCGCGGCCCAACGCGGTCAGCTTGATCGCCCCGAAATGATCATGGTCGATCTCGACCGCTCCCTGGACGATCAACTGGCGAAAGACCGAACTCCAGACCGGCTTGCCGAACTCCTTGCCCACGCCGAAGGTCGGCAGCCGGCTATGCCCGAACCGGCGCATCTTCTCGGTATTCGCACCGAGCAGAATGTCGATCAGATGCCCCACCCCGAAACGCTGATTGGTTCGAAACACCGCCGACATCGCCTTCTGTGCCGCCACGGTGCCGTCCCAGGTCTCGACCGGTGCCAGACAGGTGTCGCAATTGCCGCAGGGTTCGGCCATCCGCTCCCCGAAATGCGCCAGGATCGCCTGACGGCGACATGACGCCGTCTCGCAAACCCCGAGCAACGCCTCCAGCTTCGCCCGCTCGATCCGCTTGACCTCGATCGGGGACTGGCTCTGGTCGATCATCGATCGTCGCAGCACCAGATCCTGCATGCCGTAGAGCAGAAGCGTCTCGGCAGGTAACCCGTCGCGCCCCGCCCGGCCGGTCTCCTGATAATACGCCTCCAGACTACCCGGCAGATCGAGATGCGCGACAAACCGCACATCCGGCTTGTCGATCCCCATACCGAACGCGATCGTCGCCACCAGAACCAGCCCGTCTTCCTTGAGGAAGGCATCCTGGTGGTGCGATCGGATCGCGCTATCGAGCCCGGCATGATAGGGCAACGCCCGGATCCCGCTCGCCTGCAATCCCGCTGCGGTCTCATCGACGGATTTGCGACTGAGGCAGTAGACGATGCCACTCTCACCCTGACGGGTTTTCAGGAAGCTCATCAGTTGCCGCCGGGGCTCGGTCTTGGGCAATATGGCGTAGCGGATATTCGGTCGATCAAAGCTCGACAGAAACAGCCGGGCCGTATCGAGTTTGAGGCGACGGCGGATATCCTCGCGGGTCTGGCGATCCGCCGTCGCGGTCAGGGCGATCCGCGGTACCCCGGGAAACCGCGCCGCGAGTTCACCGAGCTGAAGATATTCCGGCCGGAAATCGTGCCCCCACTGACTGACGCAATGAGCCTCATCGATCGCCAGCAACGCGACCTCCGCGCCATCGAGCATCTCCAGGAAATCCGGCATCATCAGCCGCTCCGGCGCGACATAGAGAAGGTCGAGCCGACCGTCCCGCAACGCGGCTTTCGCCTTGAAGCGCTCGCTGCCCGACAACGAAGAGTTCAGCGTTGCGACCCGGACATCGAGCTGGCGCAGAATATCGACCTGATTGCGCATCAGGGCGATCAGCGGCGAGACCACGATCGCGACCCCGGACCGACAAAGCGCCGGGATCTGGTAGCACAGGGATTTGCCGCCCCCGGTCGGCATCAGCACGATCGCATCGCCACCCGCCACGACATGCTCGATGATCTCCTGCTGATCCCCCCGGAACCCCGGTAAGCCAAAGACCGTGTTCAGGATCCGGCGCGGCTGGTCGGACGCCGTGGTCTGGATGGGCTGTGCATGCCGGGTCGGTTCGAGGGACGCCATGAAATCATGCTACCCCGATCGAGACCGTCCAGCCATCAGGGGACCGCACCAGGGTAAGGCGGCGCGAAATCCCGTGGTTCAGTCTCGCCCGGAATGCTGGGCCGTCCGAACACCCGGTACGTTTAGGGACGGGGCGGTCGCCGCGGGCTCGGTACATCGACTTGGCTGCACCCATAGGCGACTCGATGCGAGGCTTGCTACGTTGACCGCCTCATCGGGGAGTAAATGATGCCCGCCACGACACAGACCATGTTTTCGTCACTAGCGATCCACGCGCGTCTCCATGAGTTGTTCACGGCAGCACTCGATTTCGTGGCGCCGGATCGTGCCGATGCCCTCATGCGAAAATGGGTGCCACGAGAGCTGTCTCACTCGACCATCACGGATGACCGGATGATGGCGATGATGGCCGATGCGATGTTGCTGTCGGCCGACCTCCTCGTCTCGCAACCGGCGGCCAGCGGCTCGACCGCGTTCGACCGCCTGTCCCGCAGCCTCGGCAAGGTATCGTCCAACGATGCGGCGGCGCTTGCAGCCCTTGGCAAGGCACGCTTCCGGTTGCTCCACGTTCATCAGACCGATGCGGAGGGCCGCGTTACGGTCCGTGATCGTCTGGCTGGGGAGATCATTTCGATCGAGTGTGCGGAGTTGCCGCCAGTTCCGCCGGACATCCACCTCTTTGCCCGCGTCGCCATGACCGGTGATCGGTGCGGTTACCTGATCGGCGCAATCACCCCCCTCGATTCGACCGCTCTGGCCGTCGCCCAGAGCCATGCGGCAGCGGGGGGCAAAGGCAGTTTTGCCAACGCCCGCTGGGCTGAGGCGGTCTATACCCATGTCGTTCGCCATGGGACGGTGGACATTCCCGGACTTAACCGACCGTCCGGCGACGCCAATGAGCCCGATCTCTACGAGGAGATCGATGAGGCTTTGCGCGACCTTGCCCATGACTGGGCCGCATTGGGGGGCAAACCGCCAACCCACGAACTGATATTGCGCGCGCGGCAAATGACAGACCAGACCCGGATCCTCGATGCATTGGACGCGGCGCTCACCGCGCGCGACGCCCGGGATGATCTCATGGCGGAGGCGTTCGAACGCATTGCCGCCCTGCAACTGGAAACCGTTTCGTTGCGGGAGCGCGGCGGATCCGTCGGGCTGACGCTGGATATCATTGCTTGCACCCTCGACGAAGCGATTGCCACGCGTGGCTGGCCGCCCCGTGTCCGCCCATTGTTCGACCGGCTCCGTCCCCGGAATAGAAATCAGCAAACCAATGGCGACCTGCCTCTTGATCGACTGGTTCAGCGCATCCAGGCTCTGCGCGCAAAAACCGTGGCTCAGGGATGTACCGAGCAGGAGGCCATGGCGGCTGCGGAGAAAGTCGCGGAATTGCTCGATCGGTACGGACTGTCCCTGAGCGAACTCGAGCTACAGGCGCAGCCCTGCGAAGGGATCGGCATCCAGACCAATCGGCGCCGGATGGCACCGATTGACGAGTGCATCCCGGCCATCGCGGCGTTCTTCGACTGCCGGGTCTGGGCTGAGCGCGCCCAGGGCGCGCCGCTGCGTTACATCTTCTTCGGCCTTCGCGGCGACGTCACGGCCGCGCAATATCTCTACGAGATGGTCGAGCGCGCCTTCGATACCGAGACGGCAATGTTCCGCCGGAGCGATCTCTACGAGGAGATGAAAGGCGATCGCAGATCCGCGACAAACTCGTTTCAGATCGGTC
>NZ_JAWXYB010000009.1 GCF_033842475.1 Acidiphilium acidophilum
GATCCGGCAAGCGTTTCGCCTTGAATGGCTGACGGTCGGCTGGATGATCCTCGAGGCCGGGATGGCGCTCGGTTCGGGCCTAGCCGCGCACAGCCTGACGCTGACCGCGTTCGGGGTCGATAGCGTCATCGAGTTGGTCTCGGCCAGCGTGCTGATCTGGCGCCTGAATGTCGAGTTACGCCACGGACGGCAGGTATCCGAAAGCGCGGAGTTGGTTGCAGGCAAGATCGGCGGAGCGCTACTTTTTCTCCTCGCAGCCTACATCGTCATCGGTGCTGCCTGGCGACTGTGGACGCACCAGGGAGAGGCGTTCTCGATTCCGGGCCTTATCGTCGCCCTGGCCGCGATGCCGATCATGACCTGGCTCGCGCGCCGCAAGATCGCGGTGGCCACCCAACTCGGCAGCCGGGCGATGCGCGCCGATGCGGTCGAAAGCATCACCTGTGGCTGGCTGTCCCTGGTCGTCGTCGTGGGCCTGCTCGCCAACCTCGTTTTTGGGGAATGGTGGGTAGACGCCGTGACGGCGCTCGCGATCGTCTGGTTCGTGATCAAAGAGGCCCGCGAAGCCTGGAACGGCGAGGATTGCTGCGCCGATCACTCTCATTGAGGTAAAGTCGCCCAGCTACACCTAAAGGTCCATCTCTGGCCCGTCTCGGCCTTTGCTGGGTGTGCGGCTGGGCTGCGGTGAGACAACGGCCTCCTTTGTGGGGCGCTGTGCCATTGCGGGCTGCTTGGCACGCTCTGCGGCTTGGTTGGCCTGCCGCAACCCGGACAGATCTGCACCGGCCAGGGCCGCGCTGAGATTGGCGGTTCTCAACCCAGACAAATCGGCACCGGCGAGCCTCTCCCGAAGCTCAACAGCCCAATCACGGGCCTTGTCGAGCGCCTGAACTCCCCACTCGCGCACCTGCTGCCAAATCCCTTGCCGCTCCCTGTTCCTGCCCTCCACGGCCCGCATCTGGTCACCGCGGTCGGTCTGGACGCCTCGCCGTTCCATCGCGGCCGCCGCCCCCAGCTTCGGCTGCGGCTCGCGGTCCAGGTCCTGCGCACGCCTCTCCGCTAGCAGGCGTTCAGGCTCGGCCCGAGCCTGATCCTGCGACATCTCAAGCGCGACCTCGCGCTGAGCGGTCAGGCTCCGATGATCAACGCGCTCCGGGATATGCGCCCGCTCCAACGCCCAGTTGGTGTGCGCTGCCCAGCCCTCTCGCAGATCCACCAGCGGGCTTTTGTCCTTCACGAAACCCTTCCCGTCCTTGGTGGCAAAATCCGGGTTCCATTCCCGTGCCTTATTGCCAAAACTCTCGCCCTCGATGTGGCGCATGGTCAGCATGATGTGGGCGTGAGGTTGCTTCTCGCCGTCGCTGGCGCGCGGCTCGTGAACAGCGATGTCGGCTACCATCCCGTGGTCAACGCATCGCTCTTTCACGAAGTTCCGCACGAGGTTGATTTGCTCTTCCCGTGAAAGCTCGCGGGGAAGAGAGAGCTCAACATCGCGGAATAGCTGCGCGTCCTTCCGCTTTTCCGCCACCTCGACGCCGTTCCACAATTTCGAGCGATCACGCATCCAGGTAGGCGCGTTCTCGGGAGCCATGATCTCCCGATGAACTACGCCTTGCTTTTTGGTGTAATCATGCGTGTTACCGTCGCGCTCGTTCGTCAGGCATTCGCCCGAACGATACGCCGATGCCGCAACCGATGACCGGCCACCACTACGCCCAACGACTTTCACGCTGGCATGATAAATTGCCACAGACAGCCTCACACGCACTAAAGGGGTGCAGGGGGAACCCCTGCCGGGCACATTGCGAAGCAATGTATAAGCGCGCACTTCGTGTATTGTCCAGTTTAGAGCCTATCGATAAAGTGGCACCATCTCTGATTGAGGAAACATGGAATGGCAAAGACTATCGACCAGCAGATTGCAGATGCAGAGGCCCGCCTTGCTCGTCTCCGTGAAAAATCTCGGAAGAAGGAAACTCGTCACAAGATCATTGTGGGTGCCATCGTTTTGTCCGAAGCATCGAAGGACGCAAAAATTGCCGCGTGGCTGCTAAAGCAGATTGACGCCAAAGTGACACGCGACGTGGACAAAACCGATATCGCTCCGATCGTCGATGATCTGAGGAAGGTGGCGGCAAGTCAGAATCATCAAGTGGCCCCGGTAGAGGCCGCGCATGAGTGATCCCGTTGTCGAACTGGTCGAAACCCTCAAGGCCGTTCGCCTCGAAGTCGCGGCGATTGGTCAGAAGATCGATACCAAAGCAGCTACACCCGCCCAACTGGCAGAGCTTGCCAAGGCAGTTAAGGCGGCAAACCCCACCGCTCTCGCCTCTGCCATCGAAACCGCCTCTGCTCAGGCAGGACAGACAATCGCGGGAAAGGTCGATGCCAAGGTAGCTGCGCTAAGCGACGTCGTGACCAAATTGACCACCCATGACACCAACCTGGGCAAAGCCATCAAAGGCATCGCTGAAACCGGAGAAGCCATCGAGAAAGCGAGCTTCTGGCTCAATTTCCGCGCCATCTCGGTGTTGACCGTGGCTGTGATCCTGGTGGTCGCCGGAAGCCTCGTCTCCCTGGCATGGCAGCGGCATGAAAGCGCCAGCCTCCGAACCCAGGAGACCGCCCTGCGCGCCCAAATCCAAACCGACAAGGCCAATCTGGCGGCTCTAAAAGCCAAGGGCGGGGCGGTGAAGTGGGACACCTGTGGCGGGAAGTTATGCTTCCAGGCCGCTTCAAATCAAGGCACCCAAGGCCCACCCTTTGCCAACTGGAGCGGATGGGAGACCACTACAGGTCGTCACATCGTCCTCATTATCCCACGTGGCTACTGACCCTGCCCACATCCCTTGGACGTCAACCACCCTCTGGAAGCGCCTGGGAGGCCGCTAGGAGCCTCCTACAGCGCCCAGGCACCTTTCCCCTAGCCAATACTCCCCTGGCCACCAGCGCCGTCCTAGAGGCCCAGAGCGAGCGCGGAGCGGGAGCGCCGTAGGCCGCCGCGCAGCGGCGTCTGGGCTAGACGACATCGCGTCAAATCACGGCCCCTAGGGCCGCCTGATCAGCCAGTCCGCACAGGTGGGTCCACCGGGATGGCTGCGCGTCGCCAGCCGCCCATAGGGGGCGCTCCGCTACGCATCCCCGTGGACTACCTGCACGGCAGGCAGCCCCCTTCGGGGGTGCTCCTCTAGATCATAGATGGGTTTTAAAAAAAACTGTTTTTTTTCAGAATGTTATTGGGGGGGGGTACGCAACCAGCTATTGCGTACCCCCCCGCAATAGCTGGTTGCGTAGGTCCTGCGTGATTTACGCAAAAATCTGCGCAATTTGCGTTGCGTACCCTTCCGCAATGCCCTACGAAGATCACGCAGATTTTTGCGCGTTTCCGGCAGCATGGAGTGGTAAATGGCACCGAAGGAGAAAGGCTACGGGATTACCACCGCGCCCAGCGGAACCTGGGTCCAGGTCGAGCGTGCCGCGATGGAACGATGGGCAAAACTTGCGGTCTCCAGCCCACGGGCATCCGCCCTCATGCACGTGATCGTATCGCAAATGGGACGGCACAACGCCCTCGTGACTTCCCAGGCCACGCTTGCAAAATTAGCCGATTGCTCACTACGCACAGTCCAATATTCCCTCAAAACGCTACGTGATGGGGGGTGGTTAGAGGTTCGACAAATCGGCCCAACGGGTACAGCCTGCGCCTATATCGTCAACGATCGCGTAGCCTGGTCTGGCAACCGCGATGGCATCCGCTACAGCCTGTTCTCGGCGGCGGTGCTGGTCTCGGATGCCGAGCAGCCAGACCAGACCGAGCTTGGCGCACAACCACCCTTGGAGCGTATCCCCACCATGCATCAGGGCGAGCGCCAGCTACCCACTGGCCCCGGCCTCGATCCGCCTACGCAGCCCCCGCTGGTGGGATTAGAGCCTGACCTGCCAGCCCGTGTGAAAGAGCCACATGGGCCACCTGATTGAGCCACTTGAGCCATGCTGAGCCAGAGGCGAGCCGCCCAAGCCTGGGGGATATCCAGAGCCACCCTACAGCGGGCCGTATCGAGCGGAAAACTTAGTGTTTTGCCGGATGGGACGATTGATCCGGCAGAGATGCTTCGTGCCTTTGGCGAAGCCAATGGTGGCCCACCGGGCCACCAAAATGAGCCACTTGGGCCACCCATGGGCCGGGGGGATGAAATGGCTTTTCAGGCCGAAATCCGGGTGCTCAAAGCGCAAATCGAGGCCAAGGAGGCTCTGCTCTCCGCCAAGGATCGGCACATCGAGGATTTGAGCCAGGCTCTTCGGCTGCTCGCTGGCCCGCCAGCGCCGGCACCACAGCCGTCTCTGCTGGCTAAGCTATTTTCCCGCCAGAAACGGCCCCGTTCATGATAGGATCGACACCATGAGCACATCGACTCTCTATGACCGCGATTTCTACGCCTGGGCGAATGAACAGGCCGGGCTTCTGCGTGATGGAAAACTGACGCAGGCCGACATTGAACACATCGCCGAGGAGATCGAGAGCATGGGCAAGACCGAGAAGCGGGAACTGGTCAACCGCCTCGCAGTACTCCTCACGCATCTCTTGAAATGGCAATATCAGCCTGTCCGCCGTGGCGCGTCGTGGGAAGTGACTATCCGCATTCAGCGCCGTGATCTTGTCCGTCATCTGCGTGACAACCCAAGCCTCCAAGCCAAGCTCGACGAAGCCATCAGCGATGCCTATGGCGATGCGATCCTCGCGGCATACGGTGAAACGGCCATACCTAAGCAAACCTTCCCCGCCACCTGCCCCTGGTCATTCGACCAAATGATGGCAGAAGACTTCTGGCCGGAAGCCTAATAGCTGTAACTGCTCGCTTTCATCGGCGGTTGATCTCGAATTCGTCGCCGATTTCTGCTCAGATTATGTGATCGCAGACGGGCCGTCGTGCTCATAATTCGTGACCCCAGGATCGGGGGCTTGTTCACACGACATCGGCCGACCGTAGCTCGCACCGCTCGGCCGTTTCGGGTGTTTCCATCTGGACCGTCGCATGGCCGATGCCGAAGCGTTTCCTGACCTCGCCGGGCAGGCGTTCGAGCGTGGCGTCGATTTCGGCAGCGTCGCAAGCCAGATGGACGGTCAGGGCGGTTTCGGTCGTGCTCAATCCCCAGATGTGCAGATCGTGGATATCCGACACACCCGGCAGGGCGCGCAGATACGCCTCGACCGCACGCTGGTCGATACCGCGGGGCACGCCGTCGAGCGCGAGGGCGACGGAATCGCGCAACAGTGACCAGGTGCCGATCACGATGACGATGCTGATCCCAAGGCTGACCGTAGGGTCGAGGCGGACCCAGCCGGTCGTCATGATAATCGCACCGGCGATCGCGACGCCAAGCGCGAGCGAGGCATCGGCGGCCATATGGAGGAAGGCGGCTCGGATGTTCAGGTCGCCCTTGCGTCCTGACATGAACAGCCAGGCCGTGACACCGTTGACGAAAACGCCGGCGATCGCGACGAGCATGATGACGCGCCCACCGGTCGGAACCGGGTGGATCAGGCGCTGGATTGCCTCCCAGGCGATGCCGCCGGTCACGATCAGCAAGATGATCGCGTTCGCGAGGGCGGCGAGGATCGACGATCGGCGCAGGCCATAAGTGTAGCTTGTATTCGGGACACGCTGGCTGAGCCATGATGCGAGCCAGGCGCCGGCAAGCCCAAGCACATCGCCCAGATTGTGGCTGGCATCGGCGAGCAGCGCCGTCGAGTGAACCGCCAGGCCCCAGAATGCCTCGATGACTACATAGGTGGTATTCAGCCCGATACCGATGACGAAGGCACGGCCGAACGAGGCAGGTGCGTGGCTGTGCCCACCCAAGCCATGACTGTGGCCATGATGGTCGTGATGACCATGCTCGTGCTCATGGTCGTGGTCGTGGTCATGATGATGGTCATGTTCCGCCATGCCCGGTCTCCGTGGTGGACGGTTGCACCGTCAGTTACTATGTTCAATTGAACAGGTGTTCATACATCAGGATTAAACAGCCATGTCTTGTCCGTCAATTACTGACGATCAGGCGGTCGAACTCGCGGAGATGTTCAGACTCATGGGCGACCCGAGCCGACTCAGGATCATTCTCGTCTGCCTCGACGGCGCGGCTTGCGTTTCGGACATCGCGGTGCGGACGCGGCTCTCACCCTCGCTGGTCAGCCACCATCTTCGCCTGTTGCGGGCGACCCGCATCCTGCGGGCGGAGCGACAGGGCAAGCAGGTATTCTATGCCCCGTCCGACGAACATATCCGCTGCACGATCGCCGACATGGTGGCACATGTCGGTGAATCGCCGGCCATGGAGGATGCATGATGGCCGAAAACGACCAAGCGATCGACCTCGATCCTGACCCAAGCTGCGTGGATGCGTGCTGCGCCCAGCCGGCGACAAGCGCATCATCGGCACGGACCGCGCT
>NZ_JAWXYB010000010.1 GCF_033842475.1 Acidiphilium acidophilum
GATGGGTGGGATGGCCATAATCAGCCTAGCCATCCTGCTGATAATTATTTTAGCGATTGCAGCTTTGATAAAATACCTATTCAGTTCACCACAACATAAATAATTTAATGTCGCTGCTTACGTCTAACGAGGTGATGCAGGTATTTCCGTGCACAGCCGGGCCATCACCAAAGGCTGGGGCGGCACGATGACCACCTTCAAAGGTAATCAGATCGGTCGGCGGATCGCGCTTGGCAGCGTGGTCGGTCTTGGAGTGGCGATGGCGTTCGTCATCATCGATCCCGATGCCCTTGATGCTCTGGCGCATTTACTTGGTTGGAACCACCACGGCAAATTGACGACTACCACCGATTCCGCGATCCCGCCCGGTGCGCCGATCGGCGGGCAGTTCACCCTGACCAACCAGTTCAACCGGACGATGACCCCAGCGAGTTTTCACGGGCGCTGGATGCTGGTCTATTTCGGCTATACGCGCTGCCCGGATGAGTGCCCTCTGACACTCGAAAAAATGGCGATCATGATGAACTCGCTCGGGAAGCTCGCCAAACATGTTGCTCCTGTCTTTATCACCGTCGATCCAACCCATGATACGCCGGCAGTATTGAGAACATATCTACCCAAATTCAGCGACACGATCATCGGTCTTACCGGCAAGGTTCCGGAGATCGCCAAGGTCGCCAAGGAAGGTGGTGTAACCTGACGTCTGGAAATTCATTTTGGGTTGGGAGTTGGTGCCCTTGCCGGGGCATGCCCCGGCAAGGGCTGTTCATTCTGGTATTCCATGCAGTTGTTCACACCAACATGGAGACCGATGAATGGACGCCAAAAAGGATACGATTATCGAGGCACTTTTGGAACATCTGATCGAAAACGGCGCAGGCGATATCGCCACGGTATTTGCCAGGACCTTCGAACTCGCCATGCAGATCGAGCGCGAACGCTTCCTCCACGCCAGTCACTACGAGCGCAACCCCGATCGTCAGGGTTACGCCAATGGCTACAAGCCCAAGCGGATCGATACCCCGGCCGGGTCGATCACCGTCGATGTCCCCAAAACCGCCGGTCACGTGGGCGAACCCTTCTACCCACAGTCCCTCGAACGCGGCCGACGCTCGGTCCGCGCCGTCATGGTCGCCGTCGCCGAAATGTACATCAAAGGCGTCTCCACCCGCGACGTCGAGGCCGTCATGCGCGAATTCGGCATCGAAAGCCTCTCCTCCGCTCAGGTCAGCCGCGCCAGCAAGCTGCTCGATGACGAACTCGCCGCCTGGCGCACCCGACCCCTCGCCGAGATCCGCTACCTCATCCTCGACGCCAGATATGAAAAAATGCGCGATAATGGCGTCGTCCGCGA
>NZ_JAWXYB010000011.1 GCF_033842475.1 Acidiphilium acidophilum
GATGGGTGGGATGGCCATAATCAGCCTAGCCATCCTGCTGATAATTATTTTAGCGATTGCAGCTTTGATAAAATACCTATTCAGTTCACCACAACATAAATAATTTAATGTCGCTGCTTACGTCTAACGAGGTGATGCAGGTATTTCCGTGCACAGCCGGGCCATCACCAAAGGCTGGGGCGGCACGATGACCACCTTCAAAGGTAATCAGATCGGTCGGCGGATCGCGCTTGGCAGCGTGGTCGGTCTTGGAGTGGCGATGGCGTTCGTCATCATCGATCCCGATGCCCTTGATGCTCTGGCGCATTTACTTGGTTGGAACCACCACGGCAAATTGACGACTACCACCGATTCCGCGATCCCGCCCGGTGCGCCGATCGGCGGGCAGTTCACCCTGACCAACCAGTTCAACCGGACGATGACCCCAGCGAGTTTTCACGGGCGCTGGATGCTGGTCTATTTCGGCTATACGCGCTGCCCGGATGAGTGCCCTCTGACACTCGAAAAAATGGCGATCATGATGAACTCGCTCGGGAAGCTCGCCAAACATGTTGCTCCTGTCTTTATCACCGTCGATCCAACCCATGATACGCCGGCAGTATTGAGAACATATCTACCCAAATTCAGCGACACGATCATCGGTCTTACCGGCAAGGTTCCGGAGATCGCCAAGG
>NZ_JAWXYB010000012.1 GCF_033842475.1 Acidiphilium acidophilum
CGCATCGAGCATCGCCTCGATCTCCGCGAGGCTTAGTCCATCATATCGAACCCTCGGTCTTTCTCCCGACTAGAAGCCTGCAATTCACGCTCTGACACTTCGGCCTTGAGCGCACTTTTGCGCTCCTCAGGGTAGCGTTCCAGCAAGTCTTGCTGCCGCTTTAGTTCCTCTGGTGGCAGGTCTGCGAACCTGACCCGAAAGATGCCCTCTTCAGTTGGCCTGATCGACGCCAGCCCTCGGACAATCTGGCGAAGCTCCGCGATTTCAGCCCGTCGCTGTTGCTCGACCGCCTCGCGGCGCTCGCGTTCGATCTCGGCATCCACCCTTCGCAGTATTTCCTCATTGCGGCGCTCCGCCTCGGCTTCGGCGGCACGTTGGCGATCCTCTTCGATCCGCTCATCGAGCACGGATTGAGCCGCGCTATACCGCCGGTATTCAGGCGCTAAAGCCTCATCAACCTGCCCAGCGATCCGGCTATACAGCGTGCCCACGGTCCACCTGGCCTCGGTGTGCAGTTTCTCCGCACTGTCCAAGACGCCCTGCCGTTCAGCGGCCAACTCTGTCCATTCGGCGATCTGAGTCTGAATCCTCTTCGACTCAGGATTTTCTGAAACCTCTTTGTCCTGCCGCCAGAACATCAGACCTCCCAAGCGGCTGAATAAGCCCCTGATCGCGCCCCATCGTCCTTCAGAACCACTTGACCTCAGAGCAGCCCTAGGCTGCTGAGTAGGCTCCTGACGCCCTTGGTATCTCTCCGCCTTTTGGTTCAAGCTCCGCACGGTCTCGGTGGCCTCAAGCAGGTCAAGCCTCGCTTTCGCCTCCCCAGCCCTGGCGGTTTCAGCCGCTTTTTCCGCCTCACGATACGCCGGGTCCGCCATCAGCGCCGCAGCCTTCGCCGCCTCCCGGTCGGGCAGTAGCGTATTCACCTCCCATTGGAGCGCGTTTAGCGGCATGCGTCGCCAGCGCTCGCGTTCAAGGTCGATCACCTCGGCATCGGCCTGTCGAACCACCTCTCGTGCCTCTTCAGAGGCCGCTACAGCCCGGTTCACGTCACCAACACCAGTCTGAACCCCGCGCCGCTCCAGCGCGCTCGCAGCAGGCCCCAGATGCACCGTGGGAGCTTGCTCAAGCCCACGCCGGGCAAAGCTGCGGTGATCCACCCTTTCTTCCACCTGCGCCCGTTCGAGGGCCGCGTTGACCTGCTCGGCCCAGACCTCCCGCAACCCCTCCACCAGCGCCGGGCCGGTCGCCCGGTCATCGAGCTGGCGCGTCTTGCCCCCTAGCCCGTTCTCGTTCGCCGCCCGTGTCGTGGTCAGGATGTGCGCGTGCCAGTTCCGCTCGTCGCCCTCCCTGTGCGGCTCATGCAACGCCACGTCCGCAACCACGCCAAACCGCTCAACCACGGTCTCCGCGAACCGCCGGGCCAGCGCAACACGCTCCCCCTCGGGAAGCTCGGCGGGTAGGGCAAGCTCGTATTCACGCGCCACCGTGCTGTTCTTCCGCGTCTCCGCAGCTTCGGCCCGGTTCCACAGGGCCGAGCGGTCCGAGGCCCACGCCTCGGCACCGGCAGGCACGACGATAAACGATTCCACCACGCCACGTTTGCGCGTGTAATCGTGCGTGCGGCCATCCCGCTCGCAGGCAAGACGAATGCCGGAGCGGTAGGCAGCAGCGGCAACCGCGCTGCGACCGCTCGAACGGCTCACCGTCTTGACCGAGAGATGATAGATCGCCACAGCCGCCAACGCTTCCTTTCTTGCCTGCCCCGGCGAGGGGCCGCGCGCAAACTCGAAGAGTTTGCATAAGTGCGCACTTATCACTACCGTTCAAAGTGTCTCACCCATCGACCTATATCGTCAATCCCGCTACGCTATCATAAGATTTTCACGCCAAAGGAGATCAGAATGCGACTTCTACTCGCCATACTCCTGCCATGGCTTCAGTTCTTCACCATCGGCAGACCGATTGCAGGATTATTATGCCTGATCCTTCAAATCACCATCATCGGATGGATTCCAGCCGCCATCTGGTCGGTCTACGCACTCGGCCAATACAAGACCGACAGAAAGATCACGAAAGCGATGAACCATGGCCGGTGATCTCGAAGCCAAGATTGAAGCGGCCCGGAAGCGGGCTGCGCAGGCCAAGGCAAGGCTGGCCGATCTGGAAGCGCGGGCGAGCCAGCAGGCCCGCAAGCTGGACACGCGCCGCAAGGTCATCTTGGGCGGCCTGCTCATCGATGCAGCTGAGAAGGATGATCGCTTCTCCAAGGTGATTACGGCCCTCATGGCTCGGATGGCCCGTGAACAGGATCGCAAGGCGTTTGAGGGCTGGCTGGTCCCTTCCCCCTCTCCTGAACTTCTTGGCGTCAACCAGACGCCCTCAGAGCCGCCCCAGACGGCTGAGTGACCCCCAGACCTCGCCCCATCGTCCCCCAAAGCCACTTGCCGGCCTTAGAGCGATCTCAGGCGGTTTTTTGAGGCCCCCTGACGGCCCACCAGAGCGGCCCGTCAGGGCCGCCAATCATGGGCAAATCGCACTGCGATTTTCCGCTTCTTTCTTCTAAATCTTCTTAGGATAAGGATACCGCCGGACGATTTCGGAAAAAAACCTAGGTTTTCTGCCGGATTGCGGCGGAAATCGCTTGACCGATCGTAATCCACCAGATTACTTTAGTAATCCACCAGATTACTATTAGGAGTCGCGCCCATGGCTGTAACCACTGCCGAACTGCGTCGCCGGGGATATTCGGATGACGATATCCGCCTCGCCCAGACCGTGCAGGAGGCCAACCGGCGAGCAGGGGCGCCTTCCCGAACTTTGGCCGAGGTTTTGGCCGGTCAACAAGCCCGTCCGCGATCAGCTGCGTCGGTCGAGGATCTGACCGTACGCCAGCTTCGCCGACGAGGAACCTACGGCCAAGCCGCGTTGCTCGTTGACCAGGCGGCGCTTGGCGAGCGCGATCCAGCCCGCGCAGCACAAGCAAGGCTGCTCGGCCATGGCTTAAAAGCTATGGCCGAGCGCCCAGTTCAGCTAGAGTTTGACTTCTTTGGAGGCGGTAACGTGAGCCTTGGACACCAGTACATCGACGCCGTACAGGCCCGCTTGATGGCAACGAACGCCACCCCGGCAGAGCGTGACGCTGCCCTTGCGACCCTTCTGCTCATCACCCGGCACCTCGAATGGCAGGGTTATGCGTGCACAAAAATCGCCGCTGATTTGGCTGAGATGCGGGGGGTTAAACCGCAAAATATGAAGGAAACCCTAGCTCTTCTCGAACGTGTTGGCGCAATCAGTCGCGTGAAGCGGGGCCGCACTAAGCTCATCACTGTGACGCCGGAAGGTGCTTTCCGGGGAAAGATCGACAACCACGGCGAGGCCGTCGAACGCTACAAGGCTGAGGTCATCCAACTACGCCCGGAGCCAGCATGAGCGATGAACCCATCAACCTCGTCCTTGAGCACCTGAAGGCTATCCGCATCGAGCTTTCCGCCGTGAGGGATGACGTTCGGGAGATCAAACACCGGCAGTCTGATATGGCTCGCCAATTGGCCGGCCTTCGGCGTGAACAAGCCGGGGATGCCGAGACCATCGCTCACGTCGAAAGCAGGATGGATCGCCTCGGAGAACGGATTGAACGCATCGAGCATCGCCTCGATCTCCGCGAGGCTTAGTCCATCATATCGAACCCTCGGTCTTTCTCCCGACTAGAAGCCTGCAATTCACGCTCTGACACTTCGGCCTTGAGCGCACTTTTGCGCTCCTCAGGGTAGCGTTCCAGCAAGTCTTGCTGCCGCTTTAGTTCCTCTGGTGGCAGGTCTGCGAACCTGACCCGAAAGATGCCCTCTTCAGTTGGCCTGATCGACGCCAGCCCTCGGACAATCTGGCGAAGCTCCGCGATTTCAGCCCGTCGCTGTTGCTCGACCGCCTCGCGGCGCTCGCGTTCGATCTCGGCATCCACCCTTCGCAGTATTTCCTCATTGCGGCGCTCCGCCTCGGCTTCGGCGGCACGTTGGCGATCCTCTTCGATCCGCTCATCGAGCACGGATTGAGCCGCGCTATACCGCCGGTATTCAGGCGCTAAAGCCTCATCAACCTGCCCAGCGATCCGGCTATACAGCGTGCCCACGGTCCACCTGGCCTCGGTGTGCAGTTTCTCCGCACTGTCCAAGACGCCCTGCCGTTCAGCGGCCAACTCTGTCCATTCGGCGATCTGAGTCTGAATCCTCTTCGACTCAGGATTTTCTGAAACCTCTTTGTCCTGCCGCCAGAACATCAGACCTCCCAAGCGGCTGAATAAGCCCCTGATCGCGCCCCATCGTCCTTCAGAACCACTTGACCTCAGAGCAGCCCTAGGCTGCTGAGTAGGCTCCTGACGCCCTTGGTATCTCTCCGCCTTTTGGTTCAAGCTCCGCACGGTCTCGGTGGCCTCAAGCAGGTCAAGCCTCGCTTTCGCCTCCCCAGCCCTGGCGGTTTCAGCCGCTTTTTCCGCCTCACGATACGCCGGGTCCGCCATCAGCGCCGCAGCCTTCGCCGCCTCCCGGTCGGGCAGTAGCGTATTCACCTCCCATTGGAGCGCGTTTAGCGGCATGCGTCGCCAGCGCTCGCGTTCAAGGTCGATCACCTCGGCATCGGCCTGTCGAACCACCTCTCGTGCCTCTTCAGAGGCCGCTACAGCCCGGTTCACGTCACCAACACCAGTCTGAACCCCGCGCCGCTCCAGCGCGCTCGCAGCAGGCCCCAGATGCACCGTGGGAGCTTGCTCAAGCCCACGCCGGGCAAAGCTGCGGTGATCCACCCTTTCTTCCACCTGCGCCCGTTCGAGGGCCGCGTTGACCTGCTCGGCCCAGACCTCCCGCAACCCCTCCACCAGCGCCGGGCCGGTCGCCCGGTCATCGAGCTGGCGCGTCTTGCCCCCTAGCCCGTTCTCGTTCGCCGCCCGTGTCGTGGTCAGGATGTGCGCGTGCCAGTTCCGCTCGTCGCCCTCCCTGTGCGGCTCATGCAACGCCACGTCCGCAACCACGCCAAACCGCTCAACCACGGTCTCCGCGAACCGCCGGGCCAGCGCAACACGCTCCCCCTCGGGAAGCTCGGCGGGTAGGGCAAGCTCGTATTCACGCGCCACCGTGCTGTTCTTCCGCGTCTCCGCAGCTTCGGCCCGGTTCCACAGGGCCGAGCGGTCCGAGGCCCACGCCTCGGCACCGGCAGGCACGACGATAAACGATTCCACCACGCCACGTTTGCGCGTGTAATCGTGCGTGCGGCCATCCCGCTCGCAGGCAAGACGAATGCCGGAGCGGTAGGCAGCAGCGGCAACCGCGCTGCGACCGCTCGAACGGCTCACCGTCTTGACCGAGAGATGATAGATCGCCACAGCCGCCAACGCTTCCTTTCTTGCCTGCCCCGGCGAGGGGCCGCGCGCAAACTCGAAGAGTTTGCATAAGTGCGCACTTATCACTACCGTTCAAAGTGTCTCACCCATCGACCTATATCGTCAATCCCGCTACGCTATCATAAGATTTTCACGCCAAAGGAGATCAGAATGCGACTTCTACTCGCCATACTCCTGCCATGGCTTCAGTTCTTCACCATCGGCAGACCGATTGCAGGATTATTATGCCTGATCCTTCAAATCACCATCATCGGATGGATTCCAGCCGCCATCTGGTCGGTCTACGCACTCGGCCAATACAAGACCGACAGAAAGATCACGAAAGCGATGAACCATGGCCGGTGATCTCGAAGCCAAGATTGAAGCGGCCCGGAAGCGGGCTGCGCAGGCCAAGGCAAGGCTGGCCGATCTGGAAGCGCGGGCGAGCCAGCAGGCCCGCAAGCTGGACACGCGCCGCAAGGTCATCTTGGGCGGCCTGCTCATCGATGCAGCTGAGAAGGATGATCGCTTCTCCAAGGTGATTACGGCCCTCATGGCTCGGATGGCCCGTGAACAGGATCGCAAGGCGTTTGAGGGCTGGCTGGTCCCTTCCCCCTCTCCTGAACTTCTTGGCGTCAACCAGACGCCCTCAGAGCCGCCCCAGACGGCTGAGTGACCCCCAGACCTCGCCCCATCGTCCCCCAAAGCCACTTGCCGGCCTTAGAGCGATCTCAGGCGGTTTTTTGAGGCCCCCTGACGGCCCACCAGAGCGGCCCGTCAGGGCCGCCAATCATGGGCAAATCGCACTGCGATTTTCCGCTTCTTTCTTCTAAATCTTCTTAGGATAAGGATACCGCCGGACGATTTCGGAAAAAAACCTAGGTTTTCTGCCGGATTGCGGCGGAAATCGCTTGACCGATCGTAATCCACCAGATTACTTTAGTAATCCACCAGATTACTATTAGGAGTCGCGCCCATGGCTGTAACCACTGCCGAACTGCGTCGCCGGGGATATTCGGATGACGATATCCGCCTCGCCCAGACCGTGCAGGAGGCCAACCGGCGAGCAGGGGCGCCTTCCCGAACTTTGGCCGAGGTTTTGGCCGGTCAACAAGCCCGTCCGCGATCAGCTGCGTCGGTCGAGGATCTGACCGTACGCCAGCTTCGCCGACGAGGAACCTACGGCCAAGCCGCGTTGCTCGTTGACCAGGCGGCGCTTGGCGAGCGCGATCCAGCCCGCGCAGCACAAGCAAGGCTGCTCGGCCATGGCTTAAAAGCTATGGCCGAGCGCCCAGTTCAGCTAGAGTTTGACTTCTTTGGAGGCGGTAACGTGAGCCTTGGACACCAGTACATCGACGCCGTACAGGCCCGCTTGATGGCAACGAACGCCACCCCGGCAGAGCGTGACGCTGCCCTTGCGACCCTTCTGCTCATCACCCGGCACCTCGAATGGCAGGGTTATGCGTGCACAAAAATCGCCGCTGATTTGGCTGAGATGCGGGGGGTTAAACCGCAAAATATGAAGGAAACCCTAGCTCTTCTCGAACGTGTTGGCGCAATCAGTCGCGTGAAGCGGGGCCGCACTAAGCTCATCACTGTGACGCCGGAAGGTGCTTTCCGGGGAAAGATCGACAACCACGGCGAGGCCGTCGAACGCTACAAGGCTGAGGTCATCCAACTACGCCCGGAGCCAGCATGAGCGATGAACCCATCAACCTCGTCCTTGAGCACCTGAAGGCTATCCGCATCGAGCTTTCCGCCGTGAGGGATGACGTTCGGGAGATCAAACACCGGCAGTCTGATATGGCTCGCCAATTGGCCGGCCTTCGGCGTGAACAAGCCGGGGATGCCGAGACCATCGCTCACGTCGAAAGCAGGATGGATCGCCTCGGAGAACGGATTGAA
>NZ_JAWXYB010000013.1 GCF_033842475.1 Acidiphilium acidophilum
AAATCAAGATTCTATCAGACTTTCTATAAGCACCGAACCCGCCCTATCCGGGGTTATAAGCCCAAACCGCCGAAAATTCCGTCTGCCGACGATTTCGGCAGCCAGCAGCTGTTATGGCCGGGATCGCTGACGTTCAGTCGGACCAAAAGGCCCTGAAGCGGTCGGGCTTCAATTCAGTGTATCGAGTGGTGTGCTCGATGTTGCGATGGCCCAGATAATGTTGGATCGACCGTGTGTCGGGTCGTGCGGCTGGTTGGAACGGTGTACTGTCATAAGCGTTTTGCAAAACTTTAGACATTCTACTGGTTGCAGTCGATCCCGACATTCTGGAAAACCTGCAACCAGTAGCCGGCGTCGCGATCCCGACCATATCTAGGCCCAGTTAGCCGGTCGGCGCCGGAATGGCCACAATTTGGAACGTCTGATGAACACAGCCTCCGCAATTGATTGTTGCATTGAATAGTGGGAGGCTCTGCTCGTTGGGACTTCAGTCGGCGTATCGACCTTGACCTGCCGATGGCCGCATGACGAAGAAAACTTCCCCACTTCCGGGGCGCGCGCAAACGTTCGTTTATGCGCCATCCCAACCGCCCCAAGGAAAACAAGGCGATAGCCGTCGCAAAAAGCTGTTGCCAAATATAACCCAAAAGCAACAGAAAAATGCAGCATCTCCCACGCTGCTCGGCTATGCGCGCGTGTCCAAAGCTGAAGACCAGGATCCCGCCCCCCAGATCGAGGCCCTCGAAGCCGCCGGCTGCAAGCGCGTCTACGAGGAACGCGTCTCAGGCGGCCGCTGGGATCGTCCCGAACTCCATCGCCTACTCGACCGGCTCGGCCCCGGCGATGTCCTCACCGTCTGGAAACTCGACCGGCTGTCGCGCTCTCTCAAGGATCTGCTGCTCATCCTCGACAAGGTCGAGAAGGCCGGCGCCGGATTCCGATCGCTCACCGAAAACATAGACAGCACCACGGCTTCTGGCCGCATGATGATGCAGATGCTCGGCGCCTTCGCCGAATTCGAACGCGCCATGGTGCGTGAACGGACCCAGGCCGGCCTGCGCTCAGCACGAGCCCAGGGCCGTCGCGGCGGACGGCAACCCAAGCTCTCACCGCAGCAACAAGCCGAAGTGCGCGCCATGCTAATGGCAGGCCGCTCAGCCGCGGATGTCGCCCGGCTCTTCCGCGTTCATCGCGCAACAATCAGTCGTATCGTCAGCAATGCTGCGGTCGCCGCCCCGTGATCATCCAACAATGTTCACTAGACGTTCCAAATTGTGGCCATTCCGGCGGCGACCGGCTAACTGGGCCTACTTGGTGCAGGTTCCATATATATTGATCTTATAGTCATCGGCGACACGAAAAAAACAAGGTTTACCAAACGTCTTAATCACGGAGTCTTGAGAGATCGGTGAACTTGGCCCAGACATGGATATAACAAAAAAAGGCTTGGCTAACGCTAGATGTCGTGGATACCAACTCCGCTTCGCTTGCCATCGGTATGGGATGAGCTGTTTATTACTCATCTGAACAAGCGCTCGAACTCGCACATGTTCTCTGGTCCAGACCGTGATGATGGAAGACGCCCAATACGGCCCATATCCGTTATGTATCCCGAGCTTCTCCAATTTTCCAGCCAAAAATGAAATTTTGGAAGATACTAATATTGGCTTGGAATATTCATAGACACGCACAAAAGTAAGACATGAGAAAATAAAAACGGAAACATATAAAAAAATAATTTTTTGTGATAGTTTATTTTTTCTAGATAAAAGTATCGCTCCGAACACGAATGTCGGAATAAAATACGTATTTGCTCACCCCCCGGCTAATCGGATCGGGATCGGGGTCTGAAAATTTTTCTTGACACGGTCACGGCGGGTTCGATTCACCATCCTCGTGAAACGCGAAACTCTTCTGACCTTTTCCAAGGAGTCTCTGGTCGACCTGGTGTTGGCCCAACAGGCTCAGATCGATCGCCTGATGGCCGAAGTTGCGAGGTTATCGGCGCGAGTGCGTGAGCTGGAAGCCAAACTCAACGTACCCCCGAAAACCCCCGATAATTCCAGCCTGCCACCATCAAAGGGTCAGAAACCCGACCTGCCGAAAGAGCGGAAGAAGCGCCGCCATAGCCATCCCGGTGTTGCGCGCGCGTTGGCCGAAAACCCGGATCGTATCATCGATGCGCGGCTGACCGCCTGCCCCCACTGCGCCCACGCACTCGGTGCGGCTGACCAGCCCGAGGTCCACGCCTACGACCATATCGACCTGCCGCCGATCAAGCCGATCATCACCCGGATCAACCGCTATCATGGGGATTGTCCGTGCTGCGGCCGGCATGTTGGTGCCCCCCACCCTGAAGGCTTTCCGCCGGGATCACCGTTCGGGCCAGAGCTTTGTGCTCTGATCATCCATCTGCACATCACCCAGGCGATCAGTTTCGAGCGTCTTGTCATCATGATGGACGAAGTCTTCGGCGTGACGATCAGCGAAGGCGCCATCGCGAATATCCTCGCGCGCGCCGAAGCACCCCTTATGGCAGCGGCAGAGCCGATCGCGCAGGCCGTGCGAGAATCGCCCGTGATCGGATCAGACGAAACCTCGGCGCGGGTTGGCGGCAGCAACTGGTGGCAGTGGGTGTTGCTGGGATCCACGGCCATCTGCCATGTGATCGCCGATACCCGTGCCGCCTCCGTGGTTGCCGATTTCCTGAATGGCGCACAGCCGGAAGTCTGGGTCGCAGATCGCTACGGTGGCCAGAACGGGCATGGCGCCGTTCGGCAAATTTGCCTCGCCCATCTCCTGCGTGATGCGAAATATGCGATCGAGGACGGTGACGACGGCTTTGCACCAGGCTTTCGATGGTTGTTGCTCCGGGCTGTGGCAATCGGCAAACGACGCGGCGAATTGAAGGACACAACCCTGGCAAACCACCATCGTGACCTCGAAAAGCGGTTGGATCGGCTCCTGTCCGGGCCGATGCCAGAGCGTCCAGCGGCGCGCCGGCTGTTTCGGGCCATGCGACGCGATCGAGCTGACCTTTTCCGCTTCGTCACAAGGCGCGACGTGCCCTACACGAACAACGCGTGTGAGCGTGCCCTTCGACCGTCCGTGATTTTCCGAAAAGTCACCGGCGGCTTCCGCGCTGAATGGGGGGCCAAGGTCTATGCAGCAGCCGCCAGCATCATTGCCACCGGACGATTGCACGGTCGGTCAGCTCTCGCCGCACTCAAGGCCGCACTGGCAGGCGAACCAGTCATGCAGTCAGCATGATAGGGGGTGAGTAAATACTAAAATACCGTCCAGAATGAATGTCTATAAGAGAAGTGCTAAATAATGCTGATAAAATATTTAATATTATACCAGAAGACAAAATAATATCAACAAAATCTATTGAATATTCTTTGTTGTCATCTCCAATTAATTTTTTCATCGATTTATGAAGCAAAAATAATACTACGTATGCAACGTATAAAACAATAAAAAACCGTAGCAATGTTGGTAAGGCATCCTTCAATGGCATCCCTAGAAAGTCAGCGCCAAAAATCATTAAGATACTTTGAATTGTCAGGGAAAAATTCTTCGTGAATTCCGACGCATTGGCAAACACCATCGGGATCGCGCCCGCCGAAAAGCCACCAAAGGCCATATTAATCCGAATTGCTTCGTAACCTATCAATGAACCTAAACATACAGATAAAAAAATTGACAATCTAACTTGTCTGGAGCCTTGACTTGTAATGAGTACGCCGACGATGACAGGTGCGGTACCGACGAAATCTGCTAATGGATCGCCAGATGTAGCGAGTCCTGTCAAAACAACTAGAAAAATGACATACCACCAGCGTATCGTTGTACATTCAACTAATCGGTCGGCAACTAGAAAAATGGCAACCACGTAACACATTGTACCAACATGTGCCGGTGACTGTGTAATCGCGCCAAGGACGGCGTTGCTTGGCAGCATTGGAAATCCGAGTATTATAGCTACTGGTAGTAAGCGCCACGCAGAGGTGTAGCCTCTTCGATTTAATGCTAGCCAACCAGATAGCAGCAATAAGAGCGCCCAAAGAATGGCGGGTACGGCAGCTAAAATGGCGGGACGAAAACCGAATATCTTTAGGAGTGCACCATAGACAATCTCATCGGATGTTATGAAATTATCTGGAGCTATCCACCAGCCGCTTAAATACCAATTACCTGAAAATAGATTTTGACCGATCAATAAGGCATTCGCATCATCAGAATCTTTCGGATAAAACAAAAAAATATGAAAATAGAAAAGTGATAATAAAATAAGAAAAAATATTGAAAAAACATATGTCCAACGCAGAGAATTTTTCTGCATATTACCCTCGCCCTGTCCGTTGCGGTACAAAATATTATTATTTCTATACACACCGGTCCCAATTAAGATGGAATAGAAACGTCCTGCAATATCTTAACAAGACGTTTGATTGTTGCGTCCCATGTAAACGTTTCAGCTCGTGCTTGTGCTTTTATACTGAGGTCTTTTCGAAATTTGGCATCTTCTGCAAGGTTGGCGATATGTGCAGACCATTCTTCTGGTCTATGTGGATCGGCGAATAGTGCAGCGTCCTTAAGAACTTCGGTCATCGCTGGGCGCCGACTACAGATCGAAGGAGTCCCGAGTAATGCGGCCTCAAGAGGAGGTAAGCCGAAACCTTCATAAATTGATGGGAATACTAAAGCCAGTGCATTTTTAAGAATGTATCCAATTTGCCCATCAGGAATATGTCCGAAAAAATACACCCTGGAAGAAAGGCCAAATTCCTTAACTATAGGATCAGATGCAGAATTCTCGCCAATCAATGCAAGAGAAATATGGCTCAATTCAGGCCGTAACATTGCCTTCAATACGACATCGAGGTTCTTATGGTGATCGTAAGAACCAAGATACACTATATAATGTGAAGATGGTATAGGAGTTTTTGGTTTTATAGTTTCGGAGAATGAAGTAACACCATTATATATTACACGTATTTTATCTTTAGATACACGCAAATGGCGGCTTATATCGGCGGCACTGCTATCACTGATAGTTACAATACAAGATGCCTGCTCTGCTATACGTAAAAAACGACCGCGCCAATCAGCAACAATTTCATCAGGAAAAATTTCTGGAAAAAGTAACGGGATTATATCATGGATCATCAAAACAGAAGGTTGTGGTAACGGTTCTGGAGCCCAGTGCACAGTAGAAAAAAAGAAAACCTTCCTATGGCCGACAGATGACAAAGACCCGGAATTATCTAGGCTACTTAGTGTACCTGCTCGTTCTAGATGATTCAGAATTGCGTGGCTAACGCGGCCAATTCCGCGCCGATCGCAGAGTGCGGCTGATTCATATGACACCTCAAGATTGCCAATCTGCACTGGTATATACTGTGACGGTATGGCGTTGGGCGTAACAGGCACAGAATCGGTGGCGCCTGCCTGCTGCAAATTACGCTCTTGAGCGTTGCTTTGCCGAAATGCTCGTTTGATAAAGGGTGCGATCTGATGCTGAGGATTAAAATGCCGTAGAGGACTGGTAAGCCGCCATGATAGACTTTTGGTCATCATTTCGGATAGAGCCAATGCGTTGTTTATTTGTTGCTGTGCACTGGACAACTGCGATAGTGAAATATGGGAACGTTCTTCTTGCTGCCTGGAATATTCCTCTAAGCGTCTATTTGAATATCCTATTCTAGTGGCACGGTCTTCGGCTTGGGCGGCACGGTCTTCGGCTTGGGCGGCACGGTCTTCGGCTTGGGCGGCACGGTCTTCGGCTTGGGCGGCACGGTCTTCGGCTTGGGCGGCACGGTCTTCGGCTTGGGCGGCACGGTCTTCGGCTTGGGCGGCACGGTCTTCGGCTTTGAAGTGTTGATAGGTAATGAACCCATCGAACGTATTAGGGGGCGCTTTAAATGCCGCTGCCAATTCCTGCCGTTCGTGCGCGAGATAGTATCGATTGAGTCCGTCCGAATATACGAATCGATAATTTGCATCTAAAAGCACATTCTCCCATGCTGAGTATGATTCAATCTGTGTTGTCGGCTCGGTGGCTTCTATGACAAGAACCCAGGGGCGATATAAGTCCCAAATATTACCACAAACGACCTGTTCCTCATGACCCTCAACGTCAATTTTCAAAAAATGGATATCAGGCTTTGAGTATTTTTTGAAAATGGTTGCAAGGGTCATGCACTTGACGTTACGTTCAGTAGACACGAAGCCGTTTTTCGTGTGTTTCTGAGCTATAGAACTAGACACAGTGCTAAGGAAACTCTGAAAAAGTCCTTTACGATACGCTTCGGATATGATTCCCTGTCTTTGACAGAGAGGATGACTTCGGATGCAGACCAGTTTTGCTGAGTATGACGGTTTCCGGAAACAGCGGAAGGTCACGCGCCGGGACGCGTTTTTGGCGGAGATGGAACGCGTGGTGCCGTGGCGGCGGCTGGCGGCGCTGATCGAACCGCACTATCCGCTCGCCGGGCGAGGGCGCAAGCCCTATCGGTTGAGCACGATGCTGCGGATCCACTTGCTGCAGCATTGGTATGGATATTCGGACCCTGGGATGGAGGAAGCGCTGCACGATATCCCCGCGCTGCGCCGCTTTGCGGGACTGGACGCGGGCGAGAGCCGCATGCCGGACGAGACGACGATCCTGAACTTCCGCCATTTGTTGGAGGCACACCAATTGGCCGAGAGCCTGTTCCAGGAGGTTGTCTCGCTATTGACGGACCAAGGTCTGATCTTGCGCGAAGGCACCATCGTGGACGCAACCCTGATTGCCGCCCCGCCCTCGACGAAGAACCAAGCCCGCCAACGCGACCCGGAGATGACGTCGAGCAAGAAGGGCAACCAGTGGCATTTCGGCATGAAAGCGCATATCGGCGTCGATACGGCGCACGGCCTGGTGCATACGCTGGAGGTCACGACCGGTAAGGTGTCGGACTACAGCATGGCGGAGACATTGCTGCACGGCGACGAGCAAACGGCGCATGGTGACCGCGGCTACGCCGACAAAACGCGCGAGCCGGACCGTGTGCGCGAAGAGGACGAGGCTGGCCCGCGCTGGTTTGTGCCATTCAAGCGGGCGAAAGGGTGCGACACGACGCCTGAGCAGAAGCGGCTGAACCGGCTGATGGCAGGGCTGCGTTCGGCGGTCGAGCATCCGTTCCGGGTTCTCAAGCGCCAGTTCGGTTACACGAAGGTGCGGTATCGTGGGTTGTTCAAGAATGAGCAGCACCTGTTCAGCCAGTTTGCGCTGGTGAACCTCTACATTGCACGGCGGGTGATCACACCGGCGGGTTGAGGTTCGGGGGCGAGTCTGTCCAGAATCCCGAAAAAGGGATCTGGAAGCCGCCGAAAAGCCCAAAATTGCCACGAATTCGAGGCGTCAGTCGGCCCACCACAGCCGTTGCCGGCCGATCACCGCTCGCACAACAAATCCCATCGTAAAAAATTCCGCTGCTCAGAGGTTCCCTAAGTCCTGTCTCAGGTATCTCGTGGAACGTGGTCTGTCCATCATAACCACCGATTGCAACATCGAGAACCGTTTCGTCCGGCCGGGCGATGCGTAATTTTTGAGCATAGGTATCTGATGGCTCGATATGAATACCTCTCCATCCACGCTCATAAAAAGCCAATGTAACGGAATCCACAATGGGATCCTGTGCCCCTACATCGACATAAAATCCATTTTCGACATGTCTAAGGGCGCGCCATAAAATCACATCTTCGAAATTTTGAGCATATGAGATGAACATCGCGTCTCCTGTAAGACCCAGCTAGCGGACGTTGGATGTCAGTCGCGGCTAAACCCGATATTGGTAGTCGCATCGTTTACCGAGTGCGGATCGACGCGCAGCGCCCGCGCGATCAGATGACCGATCCGCGCCGTCAGGAGGCCAGTAGCCAAAATACCGAGTCCAATTAAAGCGAGGGTAAGATCACGCGAGCCGTGGTGTATCGCGGCGAAGCTGTGTGCCCCGAGCGATCCCAGCACGACATAAAGCAGCAGGGCCGGCAACGAGGCGACAGTGCCGGAGAGATAGGCCCGCAGCTCCACGCCTGACAGGCCGAGGGCAAAGGATGTCAGCGAAAACGGCATGATCGGCGAGATTCGCATCAGCAGCACAAGGCGAAAGCCATCGGCAGCGAGTGCGGAGTCAATTCGCCGGAACCCGGCACGCCTGGCAATCAGTCGCACGATCGCGCCACGCAGCATCGACCGTGCCAGTCCGAACGTGCCGAGCGCCCCCAGCATTACGCCGGCCGTCGCTAGGCTGAACCCGAGCGCGACACCGTAGATCGCCCCTGCGGCAAGACCAAGCAGCGAAGCTGGCAGAAAACCTACCATCGCCACCATCGCCTGGAGCAGGACGAACCCTATCCAGCCCAGCGGCCCGAACCGGCGCATCGTGTCGATCGTGTGAATCGCCGTCCGGGCAACATCTGCTGTGCCGATTAAGCTGCCCAGGAACGCAACTCCGAGTACCGCGAACCCGGCTGCGATCAGCACCAACCGGCGATCGCGCAGCACTTCCAACAGGTTCACTGCTCTTTCCCGCGGAGCAGGTCCCAGCGATGCAGACCAGCCCGGTCGAGTCGGTAGTGTATCGCTGTCCCGAGCACGCCGAAGCCATAGGTTACCGAGCGTCGGAAATTGATTGAGGAAGCCTCCTTAAAATAGCGCGTCGGGCAGGAAATCTCGCCGAATCTGAAACTGGCGGCAAGCGCTTGCGCGATCATCTGATTATCGAATACGAAATCGTCCGAACAGCGATCGAGCGCCAAATGTTCCAGCACGCGGCGCGACCAAGCCCGGTAGCCCGAATGATATTCCGAGAATTTCTGGCCGAGTAACAGGTTTTCGACCGCGGTAAGTCCGCGGTTTGCGACATATTTCCAGGCAGGCATTCCGCCTGCGAGGGCGCCGCGTCCGAGAATACGCGACGCCATCACGGCGTCGTAGTGCCCGGAGGCGATCATCGACGCCATAGCGGGCACCAAGCGTGGCGAATACTGATAGTCCGGGTGAAGCATCACTACTATATCTGCCCCGCGCGCCAGTGCAGCCGCGTAGCAGGTCTTTTGGTTAGCGCCGTATCCGCGGTTTTCAGTATGCATGATCGTGTGTAGGCCAAGCAACTCGGCCACCTGCACCGTGCCGTCGACGCTCGCATCATCGGTCAGGATAAGGTCGTCGACAATAGACCGATCAATCTCACTGATTGTCCGTGCAAGTGTCTGCGCCGCATTGTAGGCGGGCAGCACGACGGCAACCCGTTGATTATTCAGCACTCATGTAATCCTGACACAATCTCTTACATTTGAGAAGACGGACATTGACAATTTTGTCAATGGGCGATTGGTTGGAACGGACTACCGTCATAAGCAATCTTGCAAAATCAGATATTTCCAGAGAATCAGTTCGATGTTACGATTTTCTGATATTTGACGAGGTCAAGCGCGAACGTGGGTGCCTCGACCGGCAGTCGGGCGAAACCGTGGTGTAGGTAGAAGGCTTCGGCCGCCGGGGAGATGGCGTGGACGATCACGAACCGGGCCGACACCTCGGCGGAGGCACGTAGCGCCCGGTCAATAACGTCGGCCAGCATCGCGCGGCCTAGTCCCCTGCCCTGCCACGGACTATCGATTGCCAGCCGTCCCAAGACAACGGTGGGGATAGTTTTGGGCATATTCTGGCGCATGGAGCCGATGACTTCGTGTGCGAGGATCTGGCCCATGCTCAGGGCAAAGTAGCCAACGATTTTCTGTGACCCGACCGGGCAAACTACATAGGTCCGGCTTGCCGCCGCGCGGAAATTGTCCAGGGCACGGTGCCGTAACCAATCGTCAAGGATCGGCTCGCCTGAATCAAAGGCGGGCAGTATCTCAGGCACTTTGCCACGGCACTTTGGCCTGCAGGATACGCTTCATCCCGGCAGTTTCCGAGTGGGTCGCCGGCGCGTCCATCCAATCCATCACCTTCTGAAAGGCTTTGGCGTCGGCGTAGAGGGTGGATTGATCGAGAAGGATGTTTTTTGCCTCCTTGAGCGCCGAAGCCATCATGAACTGAGAGCGATTGGTGCCCACCAGTTCGGCAGCCTGGTCGATGAGGCTCTTATCCTGTGCGCGAGCCCGCAGATGGATGTTAACCTCGGCGAGGGATGGTTGGGCTTTCATGCCGAGAAGTGTAACTCATGTGTGTTATCATTGTCAACACAACAACAAGGCAAGACTTTCGAAAAGCAGACTTGCTCGGGTGAATCAATGGCTTACAGTTCCCGTAAGATATGCCCGGGACAGACCTACCTGCCGAAGCATCGAGCTTGCCAAGCAGGCGCCGGCTGGAATCTTATTCCGCAGTGGCCAAGCATAGGCTTGCCAGAGGTCTATTGTTCACTTTCGCATTTCCTTGGGATGGCGTTTAGGATCGAACCACTGCTTGCCATCCTTCTCGCTGAGCCACGGATTTCCGAACGCTCGGCTTACCGGCGGCTCGTTGTAGGTCAGATCGGTATCCCGCACGGCAGCTCGCTCGCGGCGATGCTCACGCTGCTTGAACAACTTGTCACTTGCCGCGGTGGTCCAACCACAGCCTGGATTTTTCCGTCTCGAACGGGACATATCGCTGGAGCCTTTGTCCGTCACGCTGCCTTGTGCAGCGTAAAGTCCACATGCACCGCATCGTAGGGAAAGGCCACGCGTCCACTGTCTGTCCGATCGAGCACCCCGGCGGTTAACAAGGCTTGCACATCGCCATGCACGGCCTTCACGTCTCGATCGACCTGGCGGGCCACTTCGCGGATGGTCATTTCGCCATGTCCGGTCATCGCTTGCAGGATGTCCCATCGCTTGGCGGTAAGCACCTTCCATAGCAGTTCGACTGTCCCGAAGCTGATGAACTCGCCCACCTGTTCGCCACGAAAGGCGGCGGCCATCTGGCGTTGGGTGTCCTCGATCGAGGATACACCGAGCGTTACGGTTCGCATTGTCCTGCCCTCCACGTTGCCACGTCCTTCCAGAAATCAGCTTGCAGGGTGGCCAGATCAATAAAATGGTACGTCATCTCGCGTTTCCCGACATGCTTGTGGTCGCTTTTGCCGGCCTCATTGTCGTAGCGCAGGACGCAGATGTCTTCCGATACCAAGGCCAGGCGGTATTTAAAGCTGTGCGCGCTGCCACGCACAGGGGCGGGCACCCACCAGATCACCATTTCGATGAATGCCGTTTCCGATAGACCTTCGCGTTTTCGGAACAGCAATTCGGCTTCCATGTTGGAGTATGTGCCAACAAATCAGCGCGTTGTCAATTACTCCAACAGCCGAGGCGTTCCGGTGGCACCCGGCCCTACAGCGCTGAATTTTGCGGTGTCGCGTAATTTGTGAAATCCGCGACATCTCGCCCCTGCCCCGCAAAGCCCCTGCCTGCCTGGGTATTTCTTGTCGCATATCGTTGTCGCGAGTAGTAGAATGCTTGCGACATGATTTGCGACAGGTGAACCCATGCCCAAGAAGCCTCCCGCCGGTCCGCTGATCGGCTACGCCCGTGTGTCCACCCAAGGTCAGGACCTCGCACATCAGCGGGCCACGCTGTGCGAAGCCAGATGCACTCGGATTTTCGAGGAAAAGGTTAGCGGCGCGAAGCGTGACCGGCCCGAACTGGGGCGGCTGCTCGACCATCTGCGTGCCGGCGATGTGGTGACAGTCACACGCCTGGATCGCCTGGCCCGCTCCACCCGTGACCTGTTGGAGATCGCTGAGCGCATCAAGGAGGCCGGCGCGGGCTTGCGTTCCCTGGCCGAACCTTGGGCCGACACCACAACGCCGGCCGGGCGCATGGTTCTGACCGTGTTCGCCGGCATAGCCGACTTCGAGCGGTCCCTGATCGTGGAGCGCACCAGCGCCGGCCGGATCGCGGCCAAAGCGCGCGGCGTGCGTTTTGGTCCCCGCCCGTCCCTCGCGGCCGAGCAGATCGCCCATGCCCGCCAGCTCATCAAGGGGGAAGGCAAGCCCGTGGCCGAGGTTGCCCGCTTGCTGGGGGTCCATCGGGCCACGCTCTACCGAGCATTAGAGGCTCCGTCTGCCCGTGCTGGATAAATACATAAATGCTCTATTGAGCATTTACTTAAATGAGCTTGTGGGTTATATGCTCAAACGCACATACCCCACATGAGGCGGACCGTATGCACGTTATCGCAGTTCTGAACCAAAAAGGGGGGGCCGGAAAAACCACCATCGCTACGCACTTGGCGCGCGCCCTACAGATAGGCGGTGCCGATGTGCTGCTGGTTGATTCCGACCCTCAAGGCAGCGCTCGTGATTGGGCTGCCGTGCGCGAGGACCAGCCGGTGCCGGTAGTCGGCATAGACCGCCCGACCATCGACCGCGACCTAAAAAGTATTGCCCGCAAGGATTTCGTCATCATTGATGGAGCGCCACAGGCGGCCGATCTGGCGGTGTCAGCAATCAAGGCAGCCACCTTTATCCTGATCCCGGTGCAGCCCTCTCCTTATGACATTTGGGCGACTGCCGAGCTGGTGGAACTGGTCAAGCAGCGTATCGAGGTCACGGACGGGAAGCTGCAAGCTGCCTTCGTCGTTTCGCGTGCAATCAAGGGCACCAAAATCGGAGCCGACGTCACGGGTGCTTTGGTTGACTATGGGCTGCCCGTTCTCGATGCCCGTATCACACAGCGGGTCAGTTACCCCGGCACAGCCGCCGTGGGAACCACGGTCCTAGATACCGAGCCAGATGGCGACGCCGCCCGTGAAGTTAGGGCGCTGGTTTATGAAATCACTCAGAAACTCAAATGAGTAATTGAGGAAAAAGTAGATATGAGTAATTCAACACTTCGAGCCGGCAGACCCAGCAGCGCCAAGAAGGCGACCAACCTTGCGGACCTGGCAGATAAAACCCCTACGGTGCGGGTCAACTTCGACTTGGATCGGGAAAAGCATGTTGGCCTGAAAATCCTAGCCGCGCGATCGGGCAAGAGTGTCACGGACATTCTGCGTGAACTGGTGGACCGTGAGCTGTCCACACATCCGAGCAATTAAGTGAATAATCAACTAATCATTTGAGGAAATGTATGGCCAGGAAAAGGCTGCCGAAGAACGAAGCGCCGGAAGGGGAGGGGAGACAGGCCGCACCGCGCCTATCCTCCCGTTACACGGAAAAGCTCATCAACGCGGCCGTCGAAATTACCGATGCCCTTCCGACCGGAGACGACATCGCATTCATGCACTCGATCCTCTGCCAGATCGGATTGCCGCGATCAGTGGTGAAGGGCGAACGGTTCGAGCGGCGCAGTGGCTCGGCGATCCTGGTTGTTCGTGCCGGTGAGGTGTTCAATGGCCGGGACATGATGCAGCAGCCTATTCCCTATGGCCCGATTCCGCGCCTGGCGTTGTCCTACATGACGACCTATGCCGTTCGGCATCGCACGGCGGAAATTCCCTTTGGCGACAGCGTGAATGAAGCGCTGCGGCTGTTGGGTATCGAGAAAAGCGGGCAGTCCTATCGCATGTTCCGCAAGCAGGTGTCGGCTTTGGCGGCTTGCCATCTTACGTTGGGCTTCAATGCTGGCGGGAAGGCCCGGACCTTTAAGGGCGAGCCAATCAAGCAGTTTGAGGCATGGCTGGCGGACGCCGAAGGACAGCGCACCTTATGGCCGTCAATGCTGACGCTCGGCACGGATTTCTATGCAACCTTGATCGAGCATCCGATCCCGCACGACGTGCGGGCGCTATGGGCGTTGCGGGGGTCCTCCTTGGCAATGGATGTTTACCTATACTTGGCCGCACGCCTATGGCGCATACAGGGCAAGCCGGTGCGGCTGTTCTGGCATCAACTCCGTGACCAATTCGGCCAGGAATACCGAGGCAAAGATGCCGACAAGGATTTCAAGAAGGAATTCCGGCCTGCCTTGCTCCACGCGATGACCGTCTATCCCGCTGCCAAGGTGGACGTGATCGACGGGGGAGTCGTGCTCCATCCATCCGCCTCGGCAGTTCCCTACCGCCCGCCGCAGCGCCTTCAATAGCAGGACGTAGAGCTTGTGGAAAAGCCTGTTGATTCAGCCGCTTATCCAGTGATAATCGCCCCCCCCCAGCGGTGATAATCGCCCCCCCCCGAATCGGGGTTTAGCGGTGATAATCGCCCCCCCCCTAAATCCTATACGTTCTCCTATAGATTCTTGCCTGTAGTTGGCAGCCCGTTTCTGTGGGTAACTTGCGCGAGCACCTGGGCAACGAAAAGTCGAGAGAAAGGGCATTCCATTCATGGATCTTGCCGCGGGCAAGTTGAGCAAAGGGCTATTGAAAAAGTAATGTAAATGCATTACCTATAGTCACAGGTATTTAGGAGGCGGCACATGCCAGTGGTCGAGGAAATTTGCACCATCACGGCCAAAGGACAGACGACAGTGCCGAAGGCTGTACGGCAAGCACTTGGAGTTGGTTATGGCGGCCGTATTGCCTTCCGGGTGGAAGACGGCAGTGTCACCATTCATGCCTTGATGTCGGAAGACGAAAACAAAGACCCGGCGCTGTTGCCCTTCCTGAGCCTCTTGGCGGCCGATCTTGCTGTCCGGCCCGCTGATGCCGTCCGCGCCATCACACCCGCTCTGGTGGCTCGCCTAGAGGCTCTGGGGGGCGAAATAGGGAAGGTCGACCCGGATGACCCAATCGAGGGCGAGGTAACGCTGTAGGCGCGCGTCAGGTGCTAGAGCGGCACGGCTGGCACCTTTATGCCCACCCCTTGTTTATGGATCAGCTAGAGCGGCTCCTGGCGAGCGTGGAGCGGGCCAGGCGATCCGACCCCGAGGGATGGCGAGGCAAGGCTGATGCTCGCCTTCTGGCGGCGCTACGAGCCTTGCTCCTGGACCGAATTCCCCGTGCCCCGCTGTCGCCGGAGTTTCGGCAGGGCAATACGCTGGGTAAGGAACGACGGCACTGGTTCCGGGCAAAGTTCGGCGGCAATCGATTCCGGCTGTTCTTTCGAGCCGACTCTCAAGCTCAGGTGATTGTTTATGCCTGGGTCAATGATCGGAATACGCTGCGCAAGGCCGGCGCCGGGACCGACCCCTATGCGGTTTTTGCGCGCATGTTGGCGAGCGGCAATCCGCCTGATGACTGGCCGGCACTGTTCGCTGGCTCGCGGGACAATCTCTCGGAAGCTCTCCACAGTTTCGATAATGCTCCCGATGTGCCTCCCGACGATGGAGATGAAACGTCGGAAGCTGGAACGTAATACCACCGCCAGACGCCGCTACGCGGCGGCCTGCGGCGCTCCCGCGCTGCGCTCGCTCTGGCGGACAACTGACATGGACAATGGAACCACCGCACAAGCGGCTAAGGGATAAAGAAGGCGCTTGGCCGTTCTGGACCAAACCCAAGCAACCGACCCCTTGGAACGTCAGACTAAAGTTTCTGGTTGCGCTGGTTCAGTTGCCGTCATCGGTGAGGGCCGATCGGCTTTGGTGTTCAGCAGATCGTCGAACAGGGCTTTATCCTCTTCGCGCGTCAGGAAGCCTGGCAGTTCGCGCCGGAGCCAGTCGCCGAGGCGTTTGGAGAACTCGCCATCGCCACTCTGTTCGAGGCGGTGAAGCACCAGGGCACCGAGCAGGATTTTGCGCCTGGTGTCTTTGGCACGATCCTGCTTTGCCATACGTGCCTTGAGAGCTTTGGCACGGGCTTCGAGCTGGGCGATCTGTTGTTCGATTGGTTTGCGAGCCATGATCTGTCTATCCTCATGATCGATGTGGTTGCCGCAAGATACGTCGACCATGCTGCACGTCAAACAGGACCATGGTTTGAACCGGATGTGCCGGTCTGCTCCACCATTTAGCGAGCGAAGTGTAGGTAAGTGCGCACTTACGAGTTGCTCCGCAACTCGGTGCCTGATAGGGTAGAGGCGGCATGTCGATCTATCATCTGAGTATGAAACCGATCAGCCGGGCATCCGGCCGCAGCGCAGTTGCCGCTGCGGCGTATCGTGCTGGCGATCGGCTGGAGAACCTGCGCGATGGCATGATGCACAACTTTACCGGGCGTTCCGGGGTTGAGCATCCTGAAATCGTGTTGCCCGGTGACACGATGGGTTCTGATGGCAGCGTGGTTCTTGGTTCTGGTCCGGAATGGGCGCGGGACCGATCGGCATTGTGGAATGCAGCCGAAGCATCGGAGAAACGAAAAGACGCACGGGTTGCCCGCGAGATCGAGGTTGCCTTGCCGCACGAGCTATCGGAGGAGCAGCGGTTGGCGTTGACACGAGAGTTCAGCCAGGCGTTGGCCAGGCAGTACGGGATTGCGGTGGATTTTGCGATCCACTCGCCGCATGGCCACACCGATATACGGAATCACCACGCGCATATCCTGATGACGACGCGGCAGGTTGGGCCAGATGGGTTGAGAGATAAGAGCGCGTTGGAACTGGAGAACAAGAAGCTAGTGGCGCTTGGGTTTCCGACGTCGCATGAGCAGCTACGGGATATCCGGATCGGCTGGGAGCAAAGGACGAACGATCATCTGGCACGGGCTGGCCTGGATATAAGGATCGATCACCGTTCGCATCAGGAATGCGGGCTGGAGATCGAGCCGACCCAGCATGTCGGGGTGCATGCGACGCAAATGGAGCGGCGCGGCAAACCGGTGTCACGGGTCCGGCTGGACGAGGAGGCGGCGAAACGCAATGCGGCGCTGATCCGCGAAAAGCCCGAACAGGTGTTGACGCTCATCACAGGCGAGAAGAGCGTGTTTGATCGTCACGATGTGGCGCGCGTGCTGCACCGCTATATCGGCGATGCCGATGCATTCCAGGCGGCTTTTGTGAAAGTGATGACGTCGCCGGCCCTGGTGGAATTGCGGGCCGAGCAACGCGACGAGCGCGGGCGCGTGATCGAGCAGGCCCGCTATTCGACCAGGGAAATGGTTGGCATCGAGAGGGACATGGCGATCAGCGCGGATCGCATGGCCGAAAGGCGCGGTTTCGGTGTTGCCGGCCGGCGTGTGGAGGCGGCGATCAGCGCGCGGTCCTTCCTGGCCGACGAACAGCGTGTCGCCATTGAGCATGTGTGCGGGCCGGAGCGCATCTCTGCGGTGGTGGGTCTGGCGGGTGCGGGCAAGAGCACGATGCTGGCGGCGGCGCGGGAGGCGTGGGAGGCCCAAGGCTACCGGGTGCATGGTGCGGCGCTGGCGGGCAAGGCGGCCGAAGGGCTGGAGGAGTCGGCTGGCATCGCCGCGCGCACGCTGGCCTCGTGGGAGCGGGGCTGGGAACGTGGGTTCGACCAGCTTGGGCCGCGCGACGTATTCGTAATCGACGAGGCCGGCATGGTCGGCTCGAAACAGCTGTCGCGGTTCATCACCGAGGCGGACCGGACCGGTGCGAAACTTGTGCTGGTGGGGGATCCCGAGCAGTTGCAGCCGATCGGTCCGGGGGCGGCGTTCCGGGCGATTGCCGAGCGGGTGGGGTATGTCGAGCTGGAGGGGGTGCGCCGGCAGCGTGAGGGCTGGCAGCGGGCGGCGTCGGTGGATTTTGGGCGGTACCGGACAGAGGCGGGGCTGGCGGCCTATGCGGAGCGGGGCGCGGTGCGGCTGGAAGAGACAGGCGGGCAGGCGCGGGCGGCGCTCGTGCGCGATGTGCTGGCGGACATGGAAGCGCGGCTGGGTGGGTCGCGGCTGGTGCTGGCGCATCGGCGGGCGGACGTCGCGGAGTTGAACGAGGCGATCCGGGCGGTTCGGCAGGCGCGGGGCGACCTGGGGCGCGGGGAAGTGGGTGGTGAGTTCATCTACCGGACGAGCGAGGGCGAGCGGGCGTTTGCGCCCGGGGACCGGCTGCTGTTCCGGGAGAACAACCGCGAGCTTGGGGTGAAGAACGGGATGCTGGGCACGGTGGAGCGGGCCGAGGATGGCCGGATTGGGGTTCGGCTGGATTCTCTCTCCGGTCCGGGGCGGGGGCGGGCCGTATCGGTCTCGATGGTGGATTACGCGGCGGTGGATCACGGGTATGCCACCACCATTCACAAGGCCCAGGGCGCGACGGTTGACCGGACCTATGTGCTGGCCTCTGGGACGATGGACCGTCACCTGACCTATGTGGCGATGACCCGGCACCGGGAGGCGGTGACGCTGTATGCCGATCGGGAGGAATTCAGCAACGTGGCGGCGCTGTCGGCGCGGCTGTCCCGATCCCGGGCCAAGGAAACCACGCTGGATTACGACCGGACGGCCTATGCCGGGCGGCGGGGGGTCGAGGCGCGGCCGCGGGAGGTGGTGGCGGCGCGCGAGATCGAGGCGGGGCGTGCCGGGTTTCGGGCGCGGTTCGAGGCGCACCGGCAGCAGCAGGCGGTCGAGGTGGCGCGCTACAAGGAAGCGCATGGTCTGGTGCGGGAGTGGACGCGGCTATCGGAGACATACAACAAGGCGTTGCCGGGGCTGGAGGCTGATCCGGCTGTGGTCGGCGAGGCGCGGGCGGCGTTGCAGGGGTTTGCGCGGACACTGGATCGTCATGCCGAAGCGGCGCAGCGGCTGCGGACGTGGGGCCGTGACTTTGGGATCAGGGAGGGATCGGCACTCGCGCAGGTGCTGGCGGCGCCGGATGCCGGGCGGGCCATTGGCCGGCTGATTGACGGTGCGGAAGAGCAGATGCGCGGCCATCTGGCGCTTGAAGCCGAGCGGGCGGCCGCCCGGAAGCAGCAGGAAAGATCCCTGTCGCGGGATCGTGGGATGTCGATGTGAGCGAGGCGGAAGAGCGGCTCTACGGGCTGATGGAGATCGCCGAGCGGCAGCAGGCGGTGGTGCAGCGGGCGCTGAACGGCCTGGCGGAGGAGCGGGCGGCGCTGGCGCAGGAGCGGCAGAAACTGGCGGCGGAAGCTTCGGGTCTCGAAGAGCGGGTGCGCGAGGCGATCAGCGCCGCGGTGACAACGGCGCTGGAGCAGGTGGGCAAGGATGGCGTTGAGACGGTGCGCAAAGCAACCAAGCCGATGCTGGAGGATCTGGCCGGGCTGGCGGGCGGCATGGCGGTTGCGGAGGAGGCGCTGCGGCGGATCGTGGCCTGGGCGAGCTGGCGGCTGTTGGGGTGGATCGTGGCGCTGACCGTCGGGCTGATGCTGTTCGGTTGGCTGAGCAGCACGGTCGTGGTCTGGTGGGACCGCACCACGGTCAGCCAGCTGCGGGGCGAAATCGCCATGTTGCAGGCCAATCACAAGGCCTGGGTGAAAAAGGGCATGCTGGACAAGATCACCTATTGCGAACCGGGCAATCGCCCCTGCGTCGCTATCAACCAAAGCGCCGGGAAATTTGGATCGTCAGGTGGCCCGTATGATCTGCGTGTCCTCAAGGGATATTGAGGAAACGAAAGCCATGCAGTTTCTTGATGCATCAAGACTAATCATGATACATCAAGGCAAGATTGGAGATGTGTCATGGCTGCCCAAACCCGTGAAAAATTTGCGACCCAGGTGAATTCTGGGATTCTCTCTGCCGTGCGCCACCTCGCCCAAAGCGAGGGGCGGCAGTTGCAGGCGCTGGTGGATGAGGCGCTGGCTGACCTGATTGAAAAGCGCAAGCAGGGCCGGCCCCGCGCCAACGTGATGGCCGCCTATCAGGCGAGCCACGAAAAATTTGGACCGCTCTATAAAAAGCTCGCTGAATGACGGATTACCTGACCGTCATCGAGGTTCTGGCTATCCATGCGGATCAAATCGAGCGCTACGGCGGCGCCCATGGCGTGCGTGATCCTGGTCAGCTGGAGGCGGCCCTGTATCGCCCGCAGACGGGATATTATGCCGATCTGATCGACGAGGCTGCCGCGTTGTGGGAGAGCCTGGCGCAGAATCATCCGTTCATCGATGGCAATAAGCGCACGGCCTTTGCTGTCACCTATACCTTCCTGGTTATCAATGGCGCTGGGATGCAGGCCGATCCAGACGAAACTTACAATTTTATCGTCAGTCTATATGAAGCGGACGGCTTCAGCTTTGAGCCGCTGGTCGCCTGGCTGCGGCGGGTGGTCGCGACGCCAAGTGAGTGATTGCTGCAGAAACAGCTGGGGAATGCGGAGCGGTCAGGAGACAATGCCGATCCGTGGATCGGCTGTTGCAGAGCGCCAGCCAAGGATGACGAGCCGGACGTGATGGCGTGGTGCCGTGAACTTGAAACCGGCTCGTTTTTCTATCGGTAGCGACCGAGACGGCGGTTTCCGACACGATGCTACGGTCAGGCGCCGCGCGCAGCTATTCAGGGAGAGCAAGAGTGTGGTGTTGTCTATCTAGACAACGATCCAATGTGTTGGTATTGTGGACAACATGGTGAGGGCGGTTCCGATCTTCGACTACCGGCGGCCGTTATCTGACACCGCGTTCATCGAAATGGTTGTGTGGCGTGTGCCCGAACCGGTGCGGGCAAGCAGCCACCCATTCAAATACCGGTTGGCCCTGATATCGAACGGCGTTTGCACGCTTCGATACGACAATGAAGCCGGGAAGGGGGATCATAAGCATATCGGCCCGGTGGAAGCGCCTTATAATTTTTGTGGACTTGACCAGTTAGAGGCCGATTTTTGGAAGGATGTCGAAGCGTGGTTGAAGCAGCAAGACGCACGGTGACGATCAGTGTCGGCAGTCTGGACGAGGCACGGAGGGGACTGGCGGCCGCATTTCGCGGCGTCGCGCAGGAGCCGCGCATCACGTTTCCGAACCTTGATCTGATGTGGCGGACCCTTACGCCACGCCGACAGGAACTTTTGCAGGCAATGGCCGGAAAAGAAGCGATGTCGATCAGGGGGCTTGCGCGGTTGGTCCGGCGGGATGTGAAAGCGGTCCATGGCGATGTTCAGGCATTGTTGCTCGCAGGCGTGTTGCGGCCGGACGAGGCCGGTGGAGTGATCTTCCCCTATGACGCATTGCACGTTGATTATGAACTTGCGGCGGTCGCTTAAACGGCCCAGTTAGCCGGTCGCCGCCGGAATGGCCACAATTTGGAACGTTTAGTGAACATTGTTGGATGATCACGGGGCGGCGACCGCAGCATTGCTGACGATACGACTGATTGTTGCGCGATGAACGCGGAAGAGCCGGGCGACATCCGCGGCTGAGCGGCCTGCCATTAGCATGGCGCGCACTTCGGCTTGTTGCTGCGGTGAGAGCTTGGGTTGCCGTCCGCCGCGACGGCCCTGGGCTCGTGCTGAGCGCAGGCCGGCCTGGGTCCGTTCGCGCACCATGGCGCGTTCGAATTCGGCGAAGGCGCCGAGCATCTGCATCATCATGCGGCCAGAAGCCGTGGTGCTGTCTATGTTTTCGGTGAGCGATCGGAATCCGGCGCCGGCCTTCTCGACCTTGTCGAGGATGAGCAGCAGATCCTTGAGAGAGCGCGACAGCCGGTCGAGTTTCCAGACGGTGAGGACATCGCCGGGGCCGAGCCGGTCGAGTAGGCGATGGAGTTCGGGACGATCCCAGCGGCCGCCTGAGACGCGTTCCTCGTAGACGCGCTTGCAGCCGGCGGCTTCGAGGGCCTCGATCTGGGGGGCGGGATCCTGGTCTTCAGCTTTGGACACGCGCGCATAGCCGAGCAGCGTGGGAGATGCTGCATTTTTCTGTTGCTTTTGGGTTATATTTGGCAACAGCTTTTTGCGACGGCTATCGCCTTGTTTTCCTTGGGGCGGTTGGGATGGCGCATAAACGAACGTTTGCGCGCGCCCCGGAAGTGGGGAAGTTTTCTTCGTCATGCGGCCATCGGCAGGTCAAGGTCGATACGCCGACTGAAGTCCCAACGAGCAGAGCCTCCCACTATTCAATGCAACAATCAATTGCGGAGGCTGTGTTCATCAGACGTTCCAAATTGTGGCCATTCCGGCGCCGACCGGCTAACTGGGCCAACTGGGCCGAATTGGGGTCTGAGTAGCAGCGGTACAGAAAACCTACACAAGCGCCTAACAATTTGATTTCTCAAAAAACGTGGGTTTGATGCTTTGTCTGATCTCCAGCGAAAGTTAAGCCTTCAGCCCGCGAATGACGATAACATTGAACTCCGGGAGCTGACTCCATGCTGTATCGGCGGTGATGGCTGGAAGATTCCGTTGTTGAGCAAGAGCAAGGCAGGCTCGGTCTCCCAACGAAAGCCCCGCTGATCGCGTCCGGTTGCGCAATTCGCCGGTCATACAAGCCTGATCAATTCCAAAATCGACCACTTCGACCCCGATCGCTTCAATGGCGAGTCTAGCCTGGTCTTGCGGCATGCCGCGTTCGCAGAGTTTCGTGACAATTTCGGCGAAATTGACAGTCGACAAGAACGCCCCCGGTAGCGTTGGTTTTACTCGCTCGGCCCCAGGCTCTCCCAGGAGCAACGCCAGAACTGCGGAGCTATCGAGAACGGCCTCACTCACTCTTCGCGGCCTCATGACGCTCGGCGATCAGTTCGTCAACAATTCCCTTCGTTTTGGGAATATACTGCCTTACCAAGGCTTGGGCACGGTGTACGGCGGCCTCTATCGGTTCGAGAACAATGGTGTCGTCTACCAACCTAGCGAGAAGGTTACCGCCTTTCTGACAGCCGAGTTTTGCCCGCATGCTGGCGGGTATGATCATTCGCCCACTAGGGGCAACGGTTAAATTTGTTGGGCGCATCACCAAACCTCGCAATGGCAAAAAATGTCAAAATGACATATAGCGTAAAAATGCCGCATAACAAGTTTTGGCAAAAAAAATGCCAATAGCCCTACAATTGTGAAATTCGACAATTCCACTGATAAATTTGAAATCTCTGGACAATCGCGTTCGGTTGCTGCGAAATGGATAGTGCTTAAGGGGCGCTTGCGAGTCGCGCTGCTCGCCCTTGCGGCCACGGCAGCGATTCGCGTTGTCGTGCGGGATCAACCTTCTGGCTGGAGATTTATAGCCCAGAAATAGCAAAACCCGCCGAAGAGGCGGGCCGTGCATACCGGCTGAGGCCGGGGAAACTCATGTCTGGTAAACACGAGAATCCCCCAAATCGCCGTCTTTTGCAAGTGAAATCTTGCGATGGGCGGACTTGTGCCGATTTCCGGCCGCTTCGGGCGGGTTGCTGAGCAACCTGACGGAGATTTTGATGGGTTCCATTGCGATTCTACCCAACCGCTACAGCCGGCGCCGGGAGAAGGTATTCGGCAAGGGGCGGTGCCGCCCGCTGGACCGCAACGCGAAGGCGCGGATCACGGTCTATGCGCGGGCCTGGTCGGCCCGGCACAAGCAACCAGGCCAAGCACCGGGGGCCGTTGACGCGGGCCTATCTGGAGGTGCTGGAGGCACTGCTATGGGGCTTTCACAACAGCCGGGACGGTCGGTGCTTTCCCGAGCTACGAGGCGATCGCCCAGCGTGCCCAGTGCTGCCGGGACACGGTGTATGAGGCGATCAAGGCACTGGAGGCGGCCGGGATTATGACCTGGGTGAACCGGGTGGTGCGGGTCCAGTTCCGGGAGAAGGATCTGTTTGGCGTGATGGCGCTGCGGTCACGGCTGATTCGCACGAGCAACGCCTATGTGTTCCGCGATCCGTTGCCGGGCACGACCCATCCGAACCCACAGGATCGAGGCCGGGGAGGTGGGCAGAAGGTGGCTGATTCCGGGGCTTTAGCTTCCAAGTCGGAAAATCCCCCTGGAACCCA
>NZ_JAWXYB010000014.1 GCF_033842475.1 Acidiphilium acidophilum
CGCATATCCGGATTGAGCAACCTGATGTCTGGAAAATAGGGCGAGCGGGGGTCAGGCATCCTGGTAGTCCCACTTGATGTAGCCCTTGGTGTCGGCGGCCCATTTTTCATCGATTTCGACGAGGACGGCGCTGACGAGGCGTTCGAGGGAGGCTTCGTTGGGGAAGACCCTGATTTTGGTGGTGCGGCGTTTGAGTTCCTGCTGGATGCCGCGTTCCATGGGGTTGGAAGTGCGAAGCCGGCGCTGGTGGGGTTCTGGCAGTGTGAAGACGGTGAGGCCTTCGGGGATATTTCGTTCGAGCCAATCGGCGAGCTTTGGTGCGGTGTCGCGATAGGCATTGACGAGGGTTGTGAGAGCGATCTGGGCAGCGGCGAGGGAATTTGCGTTCCAGACGGTCCGGAGTTCTGCGCCGATGCGTTTGCGGATGGCGTGGTTGGGGGCGTGGTGGATGGCGTTTTGGGCGAGGTGGAACTGGCATCGTTGCCAGTGTGCGGCGCCGAAGACGGCGCGGCGTGCGGCGTGCAATCCGGCATGGTCATCGGAGACGATGAATTCGACGCCTCGCAGGCCACGCTGATGGAGGCTTTCGAGGAAGGCACGCCAATGGACTTCGGCCTCGGAAAGGGCGACCGAGACGCCGAGGACACGGCGGCGTTCATCGGGTCCGATGCCGATGGCCGAGAGCACGGCGGCATCGCGGACGACGCCATTATCGCGCATTTTTTCATATCTGGCGTCGAGGATGAGGTAGCGGATCTCGGCGAGGGGTCGGGTGCGCCAGGCGGCGAGTTCGTCATCGAGCAGCTTGCTGGCGCGGCTGACCTGAGCGGAGGAGAGGCTTTCGATGCCGAATTCGCGCATGACGGCCTCGACGTCGCGGGTGGAGACGCCTTTGATGTACATTTCGGCGACGGCGACCATGACGGCGCGGACCGAGCGTCGGCCGCGTTCGAGGGACTGTGGGTAGAAGGGTTCGCCCACGTGACCGGCGGTTTTGGGGACATCGACGGTGATCGACCCGGCCGGGGTATCGATCCGCTTGGGCTTGTAGCCATTGGCGTAACCCTGACGATCGGGGTTGCGCTCGTAGTGACTGGCGTGGAGGAAGCGTTCGCGCTCGATCTGCATGGCGAGTTCGAAGGTCCTGGCAAATACCGTGGCGATATCGCCTGCGCCGTTTTCGATCAGATGTTCCAAAAGTGCCTCGATAATCGTATCCTTTTTGGCGTCCATTCATCGGTCTCCATGTTGGTGTGAACAACTGCATGGAATACCAGAATGAACAGCCCTTGCCGGGGCATGCCCCGGCAAGGGCACCAACTCCCAACCCAAAATGAATTTCCAGACGTCAGGTTACACCACCCATATCCGTATGGCCCGACGCCAGCCAGATCCGTACGCCGGCCGGAACCGGGATCATCGCCGCACCGCCGTCATCACACGACGCAAGGCGGCAATCCCAACCCCGTCATCAACCCGAACACAGGTGCCGTCCGGCAGCACGATCTCAATCCGGCTCGGATCCGATCGCGTCGCTCGGCTTTGAGGTACCGGCTCGCCGCCAGACTCGTTTACCGCCGCTGATTTGCCCAATGCCCGCGGCATCGACAGCGCCGCACTCGCCATCACGCGGACCGGAATGAACTCCGGCTCCACCCGCACTGGCGCCAACTCACCGCGCCGAACCTGCCCGCGCCATTTCCACAACTGCCCTCGCGAAATCTCGTGCCGCCGTGCCACCAAGGCAAATACAGAATCCGGTGCCTCAGCTTCCGCGACAATCCGAAGCTTGTCCTCATCCCGCCAGCGACGCCGGCGCTCAGCCCCCGTGATGATCTCCATCCGCCACAGCTCCCTGCATATGAATCAGCTCATAGCAGCGCTCTTATGAGCCGCTTCTTCCCGTAGCGGCAGGCGGCTCAGACCGGATGGTTACCCTTCATCGACATCCATCCCGCACACTGAACCGCAGCTTCGCACTGAAATGGCGCCGCGCGCCTTCCCATACCTCGATACGCTACATCATCCAGAGGCTTGATCCGGTGGCGGTGGAGGCGGCCTTCCGTCGGCATGCGGCATTGCTGCCTGCGGGGGACCGGCACCATGAGACAGGACCGATACCGCGCAGCACTCGCCGACGTCCGATATCTCCTCTCACTGCTCGCTATACCAAAGCGTTGAACAGTCGTGCAGGGGAACCAGTCATGCGGTCAGCATGATAGGGGAATGAGCAATACTATAGCCTCGCGTTCGCAAATATAATCCAGATGCTTTCATG
>NZ_JAWXYB010000015.1 GCF_033842475.1 Acidiphilium acidophilum
CGGTGACCGCGACGGGCGGGGCAGGGGTTGTGGGTCGGGTCATCCTGCCGGCAGCGCTGATCCTTTCGAGGAAACGCACCCCGCCGCCCTGACCCGGATCGACGCCGCGATTGCCGAGACCGCGCGGCACCTTTCCCATTTACGTTCCTCTCCACCGAAAGCCCCGCGATCGGCGTCTCGTCCGTGAGTCTTTACGGGGAGGCGATCGCTGCGATGCGGCGGATCGTTCTGCTTGATGACCGGGTGACCCAGTTAACGGAACAGAATCGCGACCTGACCGTGGTGGTGCAGGACCTCCGCGATCGGGTCAGCAGGCTCGAAGGGATGATTGCGGGAATGACGGTCAGCCCCGTTTCGAACCGGTCGCGCCGGTTACCGCCGCGGGGAAAGACCGACTGATACGGTGTGTCTCGACGGTGGTTGAGGCTCTTCAGGGTCGGTCATCCAGAAAGCGGATTACGGTGGACGTCGATCCAGCAGCGGCAGCATGGGCGTGACGCCGGCGGTTGCTGTGGGATTTCTGGACCGCCCCGGCCGGGGGATGGCGGGGCCGTCGAACAGGACGCCCTGTCGTTCGGCCTGATCGATCTGCCGGCAGGCGAGATCGAACCATTTGGGATCGATCTCGATCCCGATGAAACGCCGTCCGAGGCGCATGGCGGCGACGCCGGTGGTTCCTGATCCCATGAAGGGATCCAGAATGGTTTCGCCCGGATCGCTGGTCCATTCGACCAGCCAGTCGAAATGTTTCAGCGCGCGGGAGCAGGGGTGGCCGTTGGTCCTTGCGTCGGTCGGCTGGGCGGCCGGTGCGCGGCTGGGGATAAGGTTGCGGCCGCGACCAGGGCGGATTGGATCGCCGAACCAATAGGCGATTTCGTCGCGGCCGAGTTTGCGCCCGACGAACGCCGGGATGGTGTAGGGCAGGTGGATCAGGCGGAAGAAGGGCAGGGCGGTCGGCACCGGCGCAAGGAACCGTGGGTCGCTGTCCCCGCGCAGCACCACGACCAGGCGGGTGGGGATACGCATGACCCGCATGGTTTCCTGCCAGAGCCGTGGCGGATCTTCGCTGCCGGCGATGAGACCTGTGGGGCAGTTCGGCCAGACAGGATCGGACAGGATGGTATCGACGGCCCCGATCTGGGTCAGAACATCGAGCGCGTTGCCGCGATAGAGGCTGGCGCGGCCGATATCGACGCGCTCGATTGGATCGGACATTGCGACGGCTCAGAACGTGGCGCTGAAGGCAGAGGATTTTGCGCCGGTAGCCCAGGGAGCGGCTTCGTAATCCGGACGGGTGAGGGTGACGCTGGGATCGTTTGGTTTGACGATGGTTTGCCAGCGATTGAGGACTGGGGGCTCCCAGGTGGCGTGGGTACTGCCATAAGGGGCGTAGGGGTTGAAAGAGGGATCGGCGACGGGTCGCGCGGGCGGGGCGTGGTAATCTGCTTCGGTTTTGAGGTTACCTGAGGCGCAGCCGGCGAGGGCGGTGCAGGACAGGATGACGGCAAGGATGGGTAGACGCATGGGTGATCTCCTTCGAAGGAGACCACCATGGCGGGTGCTATCGCCACTGCACGCATAATTTTTTTGGGTGGAGGAGGGCTGGTTTTCCGGGGCTGGAACGAAAAAGGAGCGCCGTTGGCGCTCCTTTCGGTGGTGGTCAGAGGGACCTTACCAGTAGCCGGGAACGTCGTAGGGGTCGCCGCGCTTGATGCCGAGCAGACGGCGATAATGCCGGTAGGCTTTCAGGAACTTGCCGATTGTCTCGACCCACTGAAGCCCATGTTGTTCCGAGCGTTGCAGTTTGAACTCGGTTTCGTGAAGTTTGATCCGTTCATCCATCAGATCGAGCTTCAGTTTCTCGATTTCGACACTCTTCCTCGAGACAACGGCATCCTTCTGCAAAAGTTGCCATTTTAGATTGGCATTCTCTTTGCTCTGCCGATTAAAGTCTTCAACCAGGGCATTATGCTGGTTGATCAGGTCGTAGAAGCTAGCAGGGTCGACCTGAGGCGGAGCGTTCTGATTCCTGTTTCTCCAGGCAATCATCTCGTCGAGCCGACGCTGCGCTTGTTCAGACGCAAGGATTCCGTTGATGCTGCCCAGCTGCATAGCCATGTAATCACTCATAGCAGGCACTCCTTTCACTCTGCCGGCGGAATGACCTCGGTGGTCGCCGCCAGTGTGGAATCAACCTCGGCAGCAGCGCCGCCGCCTCCTGATCCACCAGGACTTGATTTATTATATGGCAGATACCCGCCCGGTGTCATCCCGTTATTTCCGGAGCCGCCATAACCCGTGGCAAGATTGGCAATCTGGTATGGTGCCTTCCCGGAAACCCAGCGGGCGGCACCCTCAGCCCCGCCATAAGTCGCCTCGCGAGCGAATTGCATGCCATCCACTCGATCTGCCGGTTCGAGGTTGCCCCACCGCATGATGTTGGTGACCATCGAGATCATTCTGAAGGACAGGATCGCCAGCGTGGTGAGCATGATCACCATCACCGAGACCATGATCATGAGCCCGAAGAAATTGGTCACCACGTTTCCCTGATTGAACACAAAATCCGCGGCCAGCGTGAACAGGTTGAAGATCAACCACGACCCGGCGGTGAAGATGAAATAGCTGAGCATCAAGCCGAACAACATCACGACGGGCCGAAGCAGGATGTTCAGGAGCATCTTGTAGCCGTAGCTAGCATTGGCCCCGTGGAAACCATCGCCGCGATACGTCATATGAGCCAGTAGAAAGACCGGGACTGCGATGACGCCTTCGCAGACCAGGATCAACCAGTTGATCACCTGGGCGATCCAGAGGGCGAGCGGGATCATCGGGATCACATAGGCGAGCATAAGCCCCTGAAAAATCAATCCAATGCACACAAAATAGATGAAGTTGATCAAGCGGCTTAATACACCGCTGGCAGCCATCGCGGCCGTCGCAACCGCACCGACCTCGTCGCCGACAAGCGCTTGCCCCCCGACCGCGGCAACCGTTCCGAGTTTGGTATTCAGCAGAGCGGAAAGCCCGATCGCGGAGATACCGGCCTCGACCATGTGCTGGCCGAGATTGATCATCGGCACGAAGGGATCGGACCATTCACCGTTGGTCGGCAGCACGGCGGTTGCCACGAAGTTCAACAGCCGACGGTTGATGCCGATGGCATCGAAGACGGTGTTGATGATCCCGAGCCCGCTCGATGAGGGGCGATTGCTGATCAGGGCGGTCGGGGGGGTAGCACCGGCGTCCACATTGGTATCGATCTGAATCTCGTTCAGGAAGCTGGTCACCGGCGGCATGTATTGGGCGAGATCGGATTTGAGATCGGCGGGGAGTCCGCTCCAGCTGGGTGCCGCGACACTGGCGGTATTGTCGAGAATGCTGAGGTTGCGGCCGTTCATCGCGGCGATCTGGATGAAATACGCGCCGGCGCCACTCCATCCCAGCGCCTTCATCTGATTGAGGTTCTCCTTCTGGATCGTGCTCTGTCCCTCCTCCTTCACGACGCTGGACGCGGCCTTGGTGAGAACGCTCGAATAGTCTGACGTTGCGGTGGTCATGACGTTCATCAGACCGGTGAGGAGCTGGGGATTATCCGACTGGAAATAATTGGCGATGATCGTCGAAACCTGGGGCTCGATGTCGCCGTAGTATACCTTGTCGAGGGCCGCTTCCTGATCGGTCGCGATATTTTCCGTGGCATTCAGTGCTGATCCGCTGGTGGGTGCAGGGGTGCGCAGGGTGATTTCGCCGCAGACGGGCGTTCCCCCGCTATCGCCACTGGTGGCGGAGAAGGGATAGATCAGCGTGCCTCCGGTGCCCACCGCCGGGTTCACGAAGGCGTTGAGTTCAGGTCCGATGTAGGGGATTTTGCTGATCGCACTGCCGATGCTCGATGGGATACCCCATTCGCTGCCGTAGGAGCTTTGCCGGAAGATCGGCGCGGGTTCCGGTACGATCAGTGTCCGCGTGTTCGAGCCGGAGACATCGTTGATGAGATCCCGACACGCCTCGTCCTCCACCATGCCGGCGACGATACGCTGCGCGTTCGGAACTTGCGGGGTGGCGATCGGCAGGGCACCCGGACCGAGGGCGGTCAGCCCGGCATCATAGACCAGATCGGCAATACCGACGCCCCACTGGGCGATCTGCACGACGGCCGCCTGGCCGACATTGAACCCGCCGGCCACCGGGATGATGAGGATCGCGGCCATGGCGATCCGGGGTGCGACCCATGAGCTGGTCCGTTCGGAGAGCACTTCACCGGTTTCGGCACCGCGATGGATCTCCATCAAGGTCGCGTAGGCGAACCAGGCAGCCGCAATGAGACCGACGATGCCGTTGAACAAGCCCATCATGGTCCCGATGACCGTCTGCTCGTTGCCGATCCCGGTTCCGGCAGTGGGTGTGCCGGTCTGTTGGCCGGTCAGGTTGATCGGGAACAAATCGTTGATCACCCCGCCGGCCCAATCGTTTGGCGCGTTCAGTTGCTGCCATGTGACCTGAGTGCCGGTCTGGGTGGACCCCGCGCCGGTCGCGGCGAAGGCGGGCAAGACGACCGTTCCTGTGAGGATGAACGAGATCAGGATCAACCTCGCAAGTCGCGCAATTTTTCCTATCATGGTGGTCTCTCTGTGCGGGGTCCGGGAATAACGAAGCGGGTGAGGCGGATCAGCCGGGGCGCGGGCCGGGGCGTTGTTCGTTCTGTGGTCCAGCGGAGGAGGGAGAGGGGTCGTTTCCCATGCCAGGACCGAAGCCGAGGGCGGTTCGTGCCCGGTCGATGATCTGCCCGATCGCCTCGCCAAATTTCGTGGCCATTTCCTCAAGCATGCTCAAGCCCGACGTCAGTCCGGGCGTTTTTTGCAGTGATTCGAACAACCCCTTTTCGACGGGGGCGAGGTCCTTATCGAGATCACTGACCTTCATGGCATTGCTGCGAACCCAGGATTCCGCATCCAATCTGCTCGACACATATTGATCCAGGGCTGCGGTGGCTTGCTGGTAGGTTCCGGCAAAGCCTTGGGTCTGCTGGATCTGCGCATCCAGTTCCGACCGCAATTCGGCGTATTGGCCGCCGGGTTTCATGCCCGACATGACGTTGGCGTAGCCTCCGGGATCATTTTCAGCGGCAGCGTCGATCTTCTGGCCAATACCCCCCATCATCTGCCGCAGGCTGGTCAGGGCCTGTGCTGCTGTGACGGCGGCTTCGGTGACGCCTTCGACGATGAGCTCCCGCTCAATGCCGGCAACAGCACCCTTATGATCGAAACTGGTATCAGCGTAGGGGGCGGGCTGGGTTGGTGCGGGTGCTGAGGTTTGTGCCGCTTCGGCGTTGTGGGTGAAACCGTTATTGTTGCTCGCCCGAGGGGCGGGGGCGCGGAACAATGGCGATTCCTTCACACGATTGGCCACTGCCTCCAACCATCCGGGACCGGTCGATGTGCCTGGCGTGACCTTGACATTGGCTGTGGTGGCTTGCACGACGGGGCGCTGCGTTGTTCCCTGTCCGGCAGCGGCCCCTGCTGTTTCCGACGGGGCCTGTGCGGTCTGAGCCCGCGCTTCGACAGTCCGGTTCTGCCGGACTTCCTGGTTAAGCTGATTGTCCTGCTCCATTCGCGCGCCCCTCTCGACTGAAAGGGTCTGCTGCTGTGTCATCTGGTTGAGATTTTCGTCGAGAACGCGTTGTTCGAGTTTGGCGAGGACCATATTGTCGCCAGACTGCACCTGCGGGGGGTTGTTCTGGGCGACCCGGACCGCAAAATCGCGGATCTGGTCGACTGTGTCCTGGCTATCCAGACGGTTCGTGTATTTCATCAATCGAACGACGCTCGGATCGCTCAACCCCTGGATCGTCACCGCGAGCGTGAGAAGCTGGTCGCGGATATTGTCTCCTACATTCGTCCTGACCCCGGTTGCCCGCTCGGTGTCTGCCATCGCCCAGGCGATTTCTTGTTGTGTTGCCTTGTCGTTGAGCGCGCCCGGTTCCCGCGCACGCTCCGCGAGATCACTGATCCGTTGTGATAGCTGCTTATACTCTCCTGTGTTTGGGAGGTTTGCGGCATTCTTCCCAATCTCATCGAGCACTTGGAGATAAGGGTTCGTGTTCGATGTTGCGGCGGCTTTCGGGCCGGTATTTCCGGCGATGGCACGTTCGACATCCCGGCCGGCGCTGAAAGCGGCACTTTCGCGGGCTTCGTCGCGGGTCGGGAAGGACTGGCTCCATTCGGATGCCGGCAGGTCACGACCATTCAGGGTCACGATACTCTTATAATGGAAGCCGGCCTCGCTCTGGCCGATATCGACGCTGAGCTTGGCCGTTTCGTTGACCGCTCGCGGCTGACCGCGCTCGATCGTCTCGATATTCGGGGCGGTCCGCTCAGAGGT
>NZ_JAWXYB010000016.1 GCF_033842475.1 Acidiphilium acidophilum
GATGGGTGGGATGGCCATAATCAGCCTAGCCATCCTGCTGATAATTATTTTAGCGATTGCAGCTTTGATAAAATACCTATTCAGTTCACCACAACATAAATAATTTAATGTCGCTGCTTACGTCTAACGAGGTGATGCAGGTATTTCCGTGCACAGCCGGGCCATCACCAAAGGCTGGGGCGGCACGATGACCACCTTCAAAGGTAATCAGATCGGTCGGCGGATCGCGCTTGGCAGCGTGGTCGGTCTTGGAGTGGCGATGGCGTTCGTCATCATCGATCCCGATGCCCTTGATGCTCTGGCGCATTTACTTGGTTGGAACCACCACGGCAAATTGACGACTACCACCGATTCCGCGATCCCGCCCGGTGCGCCGATCGGCGGGCAGTTCACCCTGACCAACCAGTTCAACCGGACGATGACCCCAGCGAGTTTTCACGGGCGCTGGATGCTGGTCTATTTCGGCTATACGCGCTGCCCGGATGAGTGCCCTCTGACACTCGAAAAAATGGCGATCATGATGAACTCGCTCGGGAAGCTCGCCAAACATGTTGCTCCTGTCTTTATCACCGTCGATCCAACCCATGATACGCCGGCAGTATTGAGAACATATCTACCCAAATTCAGCGACACGATCATCGGTCTTACCGGCAAGGTTCCGGAGATCGCCAAGGTCGCCAAGGAATACGATGCCTATTTCAACACGACCGACCACGAAGCCTCTGGTCAAAGCCTGATCAGTCATTCGACTTTCATCTATCTGATGGCACCGAACGGAAAGTTCGAGAATCTGTTCCCGGTGTCGATCACAGTGCCGCAACTCGTCCAGGTCATGAAAAAGGCGATTTCCCAATGACCCTGTCGCCATCCTCACGGCGTGGTTTTCTTACCCTCGCAGCTTCCGGCGCGGCGCTTGGCCTGCCACGATCCGGGGCAGCAGCCATCCAGAGCGCCCCGCCGCTCTATATCACCACGCCGAAGCCGTTGCCGGCCTTCAACTTCTCCGACGCATCAGGTCACCCCCTCACGCTCGCCGATTTCCTCGGCAAATTCGTGCTGCTGAACATCTGGGCGACTTGGTGCATCCCCTGCCGCAAGGAAATGCCCACCTTGGATCAGTTGCAAGTAAAGCTTGGTGGTCCGCATTTCGAAGTGGTGCCGGTTTCGATTGATACCGAGGGACTCGCAGCGGTCAGGAAATTTTATACGGAGATCAAAATCAAGCATCTCGGCATTTTTCTTGACCCGAGCGGCAGCGCGATGCAGGTCCTCAACCTCGAAGGCCTGCCGACAAGTTTTCTGATCGACCCGAATGGCAACCAGATCGGTCGTAAGACTGGCGTCGTGGCCTGGGACAGTCCTTCGGTGATCAGATTTTTGAAACACAAGATATCATGAGCGAGATCATAACTGACGAAAGGCAGTGCCCAATTAGGGCGGGCGAGCTGCATGCGGATACGGTTGATTCCGGGCATGTGATTAATCTTTTTTGGCCTGATCTCTGGCCTAGATGTCCATCTCTGGCCCGTCTCGGCCTTTGCTCGGTGTGCGGCTAGGCTGTCGCGAGACAACGGCCTCCTTTGTAGGTCTCCGCGCCATTGTGGGCTGCTTGGCGCGTTCTGCGGCTTGGTTGGCCTGCCGCAACCCCGACAGGTCTGCACCAGCCAGGGCCGCGCTGAGATTGGCGGTTCTCAACCCAGACAGATCGACGCCGACCAGCCTCTCCCGAAGCTCAACAGCCCAATCACGGGCCTTGTCGAGCGCCTGAGCACCCCACTCCCGCACCTGCTGCCACACCCCTTGCCGCTCCTCGTTCCTGCCCTGCGCGGCCCGCATTTGGTCGCCGCGGTCGGTCTGGACGCCCCGCCGTTCCATCGCGGCCGCCGCCCCCAACTTCGGCTGCGGCTCGCGATCCAGGTCCTGCGCACGCCTCTCCGCTAGCAGGCGTTCAGGCTCGGGCCGAGCCTGGTCCTGCGACATCTCAAGCGCGACCTCGCGCTGAGCGGTCAGGCTCCGATGATCAACGCGCTCCGGGATATGCGCCCGCTCCAATGCCCGGTTGGTGTGCGCTGCCCAGCCCTCTCGCAGATCCACCAGCGGGCTTTTATCCTTCACGAAACCCTTCCCGTCCTTGGTGGCAAAATCAGGGTTCCACTCACGTGCCTTGTTGCCAAAACTCTCGCCCTCGATGCGGCGCATGGTCAGCATGATGTGGGCGTGAGGTTGCTTCTCGCCGTCGCTGGCGCGCGGCTCGTGAACAGCGATGTCGGCTACCATCCCGTAGTCAACGCATCGCTCTTTCACGAAGTTCCGCACGAGGTTGATTTGCTCTTCCCGTGAAAGCTCGCGGGGAAGAGAGAGCTCAACATCGCGGAATAGCTGCGCGTCCTTCCGCTTTTCCGCCACCTCGACGCCGTTCCACAATTTCGAGCGATCACGCATCCAGGTAGGCGCGTTCTCGGGAGCCATGATCTCCCGATGAACCACGCCTTGCTTTTTGGTGTAATCATGCGTGTTACCGTCGCGCTCGTTCGTCAGGCATTCGCCCGAACGATACGCCGATGCCGCAACCGATGACCGGCCACCACTACGCCCAACGACTTTCACGCTGGCATGATAAATTGCCACAGACAGCCTCACACGCACTAAAGGGGTGCAGGGGGAACCCCTGCCGGGCACATTGCGAAGCAATGTATAAGCGCGCACTTCGTGTATTGTCCAGTTTGCAGACTATCGATAAAGTGGCACTATCTCTGATTGAGGAAACATGAAATGGCAAAGACTATCGACCAGCAGATTGCCGATGCAGAGGCCCGTCTTGCGCGGTTACGCGAGAAATCTCGGAAGAAAGAAACTCGTCACAAGATTATCGTTGGTGCCCTCGTTTTGTCCGAAGCATCGAAGGACGCAAAAATTGCCGCGTGGCTGCTAAAGCAGATTGACGCCAAAGTGACACGCGACGTGGACAAAACCGATATCGCTCCCGTCGTCGATGATCTGAGGAAGGTGGCAGCAAGCCAGAATCATCAAGCGGCCTCGGTAGAGGCCGCGCATGAGTGACCCCGTTATAGAACTGGTCGAAACTCTCAAGGCTGTTCGCCTCGAAGTTGCCGCTATCAGTCAGAAGATAGATACCAAAGCAGCGACACCCGCCCAACTGGCAGAGCTTGCCAAGGCAGTTAAGGCAGCAAACCCTACAGATCTCGCCTCTGCCATCGAAACTGCCGCTGTGCAGGCAGGACGGACAATCGCGACCGCTGTTCGTACAGAAAGCACAAAATTGAGTACTACCGCGACCAATCTCGCCAGCCATGAAACCAGTCTGAAGGAAGCCATCGAAAACATTGCCGCAACCGGAGAGGCTATCAGGAAAGCGAGCTTCTGGCTCAATTTCCGCGCCATTATGGTTCTGGCCGTGGCTGTGCTCCTGGTGGGTGGCGGAAGTTTCCTCTCCTTGGCATGGCAGCGACATGAGAGGGTCAGCCTCAGAACCCAGGAGATCGCCCTGCGCGCCCAAATCCAGACCGACAAGGCCAACCTAGCGGCTCTAAAGGCCAAGGGAGGCAACATTCATCTGGGCGAGTGCGGCCCGGAAAATCGGCTCTGCGTCCAGGTCTCCCCTGATCAGCTTGGCCCAAACAGGGCTCATGCGATGACGTGGTACGATGCTCACAAACCGCTCGGACCGCACTATGTCATCGTTGCCGGGCACTAGGGGCGGCAGATAGCTGCTCTACCCCTCTTGGGGTCAACCTTCCTCCTAGAAGCGCCCTAGGAGGCCGCCAGGAGCCTCCTGCGCCCTCCCCTCCCCCTTTTCCCCTAAGCAATGCTTCCCTGGCCACCAGCGCCGCCCTAGAGGCCCAGAGCGAGCGCAGAGCGGGAGCGCCGTAGGCCGCCGCGTAGCGGCGTCTGGGCTAGACGACATCGCGTCAAATCACGGCCCTGAGGGCCGCCTGATCAGCCAGTCCGCACAGGTGGGTCCACCGGGATGGCTTCGCGTCGCCAGCCGCCCATAGGGGGCGCTCCGCTACGCATCCCCGTGGACTACCTGCACGGCAGGCAGCCCCCTTCGGGGGTGCTCCTCTAGATCATAGAAAGGGTCGAAAAAAAATCATTGTATATCAATTACTTAATAGGGGGGGGTAGCCCACCAGCTATGGGCTACCCCTAGCCCACCAGCTATGGGCTAGGTTTGGATGAAATTTGTCTATTTAGTGTTGAATTTCATCCACGCTTACGCTATTCAACATGGATAAAATCTGTCCATTTTCGGATGGATAATGCCCAATTTTGGGCTAGGGGTAGCCCATGAAGCAAAAGCAACTCGGATTGACCACCGAGCCCGGCGGAACTTGGGTGCAAGTCGAGCGCGCCGCTATGGAGCGTTGGTCCAAGCTCGCCGTTTCAAACTCTCGGGCAGCAGCCGTGATGATGCTCATCACCTCCCAAATGGGAAGGCACAACGCTCTGGTGGTTTCTCAAGCCACATTGGCGAAGATGGCAGGCTGTGGATTGAACACCCTAAAGAGAGCTTTAGGGGTTTTGAGGGATGGCAACTGGATCGAAGTTCGCCAGATCGGCCCGACAGGCACCGCCTGCGCCTACATCGTCAACGATCGCGTAGCTTGGTCCGGTAGCCGGGATGGCATCCGCTACAGCCTATTCTCGGCGGCAGTGCTGGTCTCGGATGCCGAACAACCAGACCAGTCCGAGCTTGGCGCACAACCATCCCTAGAGCGTATCCCGACCATGCATCCTGGCGAGCGCCAGCTACCCACTGGTCCCGGCCTCGACCCGCCCACACAGCCGCCGCTGATGGGATTAGAGCCTGACCTACCAGCCCGCGTGAAAGAGCCACATGGGCCACCTGATTGAGCCACTTGAGCCATGCTGAGCCAGCGGCGAGCCGCCCAAGCCTGGGGGATATCCAGAGCCACCCTACAGCGGGCCGTATCCAGCGGAAAACTTAGTGTTTTACCTGATGGGACGATTGATCCGGCAGAGATGCTTCGTGCCTTTGGCGAAGCCAAGGGTGGCCCGGTGGGCCACCCCAATGAGCCACTTGGGCCACCCATGGGCCGGGGGGATGATGTGGCTTTTCAGGCCGAAATCCAGGTGCTCAAAGCGCAGATCGAGGCCAAGGAGGCTCTGCTCTCCGCCAAGGATCGGCACATCGAGGATTTGAGCCAGGCGCTCCGGCTGCTCGCTGGCCCGCCAGCGCCGGCACTACAGCCGTCTCTGCTAGCCAGGCTATTTTTTCGTCCAAAGCCGCCCCGTTCGTGATAGGATCGACACCATGAGCACATCGACCCTCTATGATCGCGATTTCTACGCCTGGGCGAATGAACAGGCCGGGCTTCTGCGTGAAGGAAAACTGACGCAGGCCGACATTGAACACATCGCCGAGGAGATCGAGAGCATGGGTAAATCCGAGAAGCGCGAATTGGTCAGCCGACTGACTATCTTGCTTCTCCATCTGATCAAGTGGCAATTCCAAGCTCCAAAGCGCAGCAAAAGCTGGCAAAATAGCGTCGAAGTCCAGCGAATCAGCCTAGACTCGCACTTGCGCGACAATCCCAGCCTCAAATCCGTCTTGGATAGCTCAATTTCCGAAGCTTACCGGGTGGCACGCCTGGAAGCTGAAAACGAAACCGGCATCGACAAGAATACTTTTCCGGTGACCTGCCCCTGGTCATTCGACCAAATGATAGCAGAAGACTTCTGGCCGGAAGCCTAAAAGGACGGGTAGCGTCAGTGCTTTCCATAATTCTCGATTCTGATGTCTTCTTTACCTTACCTCTACGGTAAGGTTTAGGCTTTTTTTATTTTCACCAATCGAGAAGTATAAAAATATCATGAAACGTCGCACCATCTCCGCTATCCTCGGCAGTTTGTGTTCTGGCCTCCTCACCCTCCTTGGCCTTGGCTCGAGACAGGCTGCTGCACAACTGCCGAGTGATAGTGGCCCATCTGGCGGAATGATGGGGTCAAACATGCCCCACATGGACATGCAGGGGATGATGTCCCGCGGTAATATGATGGGACCCATGAAGCTCGGTATGAAACTGTTCGAGCGCCATGCCGAAATCACGCGCGCCACGGACTACATGCCAAACGGCATTATTGACACCACGGTCTCGAACAATCCGACAACCGCTCATCTTATCCAGGCGCATGTGATCGAAATGTATAACCGCCTCGATGAGAGGCGACCGTTCCCCTACCCGATGAGCAACAGTGTCCCAGCCATGTTCGCTAATAGCACGAAATACCAACGATCTTATAAGCTCTTACCAACCGGGATTCAGGTCACCGAAACCTCGGACGATCCAGAAATGGTAAAAGTAATCTATGCTCATGCCCGAGAATTGGACCGCTTTGCGAAAGACGGCATGCCAGCGATGATGCGTGGCATGATGAAATAAGAAGATTGAACCGATGATGCACCCCGGTATGATGAACGGCTGGATGATGGGTGGGATGGCCATAATCAGCCTAGCCATCCTGCTGATAATTATTTTAGCGATTGCAGCTTTGATAAAATACCTATTCAGTTCACCACAACATAAATAATTTAATGTCGCTGCTTACGTCTAACGAGGTGATGCAGGTATTTCCGTGCACAGCCGGGCCATCACCAAAGGCTGGGGCGGCACGATGACCACCTTCAAAGGTAATCAGATCGGTCGGCGGATCGCGCTTGGCAGCGTGGTCGGTCTTGGAGTGGCGATGGCGTTCGTCATCATCGATCCCGATGCCCTTGATGCTCTGGCGCATTTACTTGGTTGGAACCACCACGGCAAATTGACGACTACCACCGATTCCGCGATCCCGCCCGGTGCGCCGATCGGCGGGCAGTTCACCCTGACCAACCAGTTCAACCGGACGATGACCCCAGCGAGTTTTCACGGGCGCTGGATGCTGGTCTATTTCGGCTATACGCGCTGCCCGGATGAGTGCCCTCTGACACTCGAAAAAATGGCGATCATGATGAACTCGCTCGGGAAGCTCGCCAAACATGTTGCTCCTGTCTTTATCACCGTCGATCCAACCCATGATACGCCGGCAGTATTGAGAACATATCTACCCAAATTCAGCGACACGATCATCGGTCTTACCGGCAAGGTTCCGGAGATCGCCAAGGTCGCCAAGGAATACGATGCCTATTTCAACACGACCGACCACGAAGCCTCTGGTCAAAGCCTGATCAGTCATTCGACTTTCATCTATCTGATGGCACCGAACGGAAAGTTCGAGAATCTGTTCCCGGTGTCGATCACAGTGCCGCAACTCGTCCAGGTCATGAAAAAGGCGATTTCCCAATGACCCTGTCGCCATCCTCACGGCGTGGTTTTCTTACCCTCGCAGCTTCCGGCGCGGCGCTTGGCCTGCCACGATCCGGGGCAGCAGCCATCCAGAGCGCCCCGCCGCTCTATATCACCACGCCGAAGCCGTTGCCGGCCTTCAACTTCTCCGACGCATCAGGTCACCCCCTCACGCTCGCCGATTTCCTCGGCAAATTCGTGCTGCTGAACATCTGGGCGACTTGGTGCATCCCCTGCCGCAAGGAAATGCCCACCTTGGATCAGTTGCAAGTAAAGCTTGGTGGTCCGCATTTCGAAGTGGTGCCGGTTTCGATTGATACCGAGGGACTCGCAGCGGTCAGGAAATTTTATACGGAGATCAAAATCAAGCATCTCGGCATTTTTCTTGACCCGAGCGGCAGCGCGATGCAGGTCCTCAACCTCGAAGGCCTGCCGACAAGTTTTCTGATCGACCCGAATGGCAACCAGATCGGTCGTAAGACTGGCGTCGTGGCCTGGGACAGTCCTTCGGTGATCAGATTTTTGAAACACAAGATATCATGAGCGAGATCATAACTGACGAAAGGCAGTGCCCAATTAGGGCGGGCGAGCTGCATGCGGATACGGTTGATTCCGGGCATGTGATTAATCTTTTTTGGCCTGATCTCTGGCCTAGATGTCCATCTCTGGCCCGTCTCGGCCTTTGCTCGGTGTGCGGCTAGGCTGTCGCGAGACAACGGCCTCCTTTGTAGGTCTCCGCGCCATTGTGGGCTGCTTGGCGCGTTCTGCGGCTTGGTTGGCCTGCCGCAACCCCGACAGGTCTGCACCAGCCAGGGCCGCGCTGAGATTGGCGGTTCTCAACCCAGACAGATCGACGCCGACCAGCCTCTCCCGAAGCTCAACAGCCCAATCACGGGCCTTGTCGAGCGCCTGAGCACCCCACTCCCGCACCTGCTGCCACACCCCTTGCCGCTCCTCGTTCCTGCCCTGCGCGGCCCGCATTTGGTCGCCGCGGTCGGTCTGGACGCCCCGCCGTTCCATCGCGGCCGCCGCCCCCAACTTCGGCTGCGGCTCGCGATCCAGGTCCTGCGCACGCCTCTCCGCTAGCAGGCGTTCAGGCTCGGGCCGAGCCTGGTCCTGCGACATCTCAAGCGCGACCTCGCGCTGAGCGGTCAGGCTCCGATGATCAACGCGCTCCGGGATATGCGCCCGCTCCAATGCCCGGTTGGTGTGCGCTGCCCAGCCCTCTCGCAGATCCACCAGCGGGCTTTTATCCTTCACGAAACCCTTCCCGTCCTTGGTGGCAAAATCAGGGTTCCACTCACGTGCCTTGTTGCCAAAACTCTCGCCCTCGATGCGGCGCATGGTCAGCATGATGTGGGCGTGAGGTTGCTTCTCGCCGTCGCTGGCGCGCGGCTCGTGAACAGCGATGTCGGCTACCATCCCGTAGTCAACGCATCGCTCTTTCACGAAGTTCCGCACGAGGTTGATTTGCTCTTCCCGTGAAAGCTCGCGGGGAAGAGAGAGCTCAACATCGCGGAATAGCTGCGCGTCCTTCCGCTTTTCCGCCACCTCGACGCCGTTCCACAATTTCGAGCGATCACGCATCCAGGTAGGCGCGTTCTCGGGAGCCATGATCTCCCGATGAACCACGCCTTGCTTTTTGGTGTAATCATGCGTGTTACCGTCGCGCTCGTTCGTCAGGCATTCGCCCGAACGATACGCCGATGCCGCAACCGATGACCGGCCACCACTACGCCCAACGACTTTCACGCTGGCATGATAAATTGCCACAGACAGCCTCACACGCACTAAAGGGGTGCAGGGGGAACCCCTGCCGGGCACATTGCGAAGCAATGTATAAGCGCGCACTTCGTGTATTGTCCAGTTTGCAGACTATCGATAAAGTGGCACTATCTCTGATTGAGGAAACATGAAATGGCAAAGACTATCGACCAGCAGATTGCCGATGCAGAGGCCCGTCTTGCGCGGTTACGCGAGAAATCTCGGAAGAAAGAAACTCGTCACAAGATTATCGTTGGTGCCCTCGTTTTGTCCGAAGCATCGAAGGACGCAAAAATTGCCGCGTGGCTGCTAAAGCAGATTGACGCCAAAGTGACACGCGACGTGGACAAAACCGATATCGCTCCCGTCGTCGATGATCTGAGGAAGGTGGCAGCAAGCCAGAATCATCAAGCGGCCTCGGTAGAGGCCGCGCATGAGTGACCCCGTTATAGAACTGGTCGAAACTCTCAAGGCTGTTCGCCTCGAAGTTGCCGCTATCAGTCAGAAGATAGATACCAAAGCAGCGACACCCGCCCAACTGGCAGAGCTTGCCAAGGCAGTTAAGGCAGCAAACCCTACAGATCTCGCCTCTGCCATCGAAACTGCCGCTGTGCAGGCAGGACGGACAATCGCGACCGCTGTTCGTACAGAAAGCACAAAATTGAGTACTACCGCGACCAATCTCGCCAGCCATGAAACCAGTCTGAAGGAAGCCATCGAAAACATTGCCGCAACCGGAGAGGCTATCAGGAAAGCGAGCTTCTGGCTCAATTTCCGCGCCATTATGGTTCTGGCCGTGGCTGTGCTCCTGGTGGGTGGCGGAAGTTTCCTCTCCTTGGCATGGCAGCGACATGAGAGGGTCAGCCTCAGAACCCAGGAGATCGCCCTGCGCGCCCAAATCCAGACCGACAAGGCCAACCTAGCGGCTCTAAAGGCCAAGGGAGGCAACATTCATCTGGGCGAGTGCGGCCCGGAAAATCGGCTCTGCGTCCAGGTCTCCCCTGATCAGCTTGGCCCAAACAGGGCTCATGCGATGACGTGGTACGATGCTCACAAACCGCTCGGACCGCACTATGTCATCGTTGCCGGGCACTAGGGGCGGCAGATAGCTGCTCTACCCCTCTTGGGGTCAACCTTCCTCCTAGAAGCGCCCTAGGAGGCCGCCAGGAGCCTCCTGCGCCCTCCCCTCCCCCTTTTCCCCTAAGCAATGCTTCCCTGGCCACCAGCGCCGCCCTAGAGGCCCAGAGCGAGCGCAGAGCGGGAGCGCCGTAGGCCGCCGCGTAGCGGCGTCTGGGCTAGACGACATCGCGTCAAATCACGGCCCTGAGGGCCGCCTGATCAGCCAGTCCGCACAGGTGGGTCCACCGGGATGGCTTCGCGTCGCCAGCCGCCCATAGGGGGCGCTCCGCTACGCATCCCCGTGGACTACCTGCACGGCAGGCAGCCCCCTTCGGGGGTGCTCCTCTAGATCATAGAAAGGGTCGAAAAAAAATCATTGTATATCAATTACTTAATAGGGGGGGGTAGCCCACCAGCTATGGGCTACCCCTAGCCCACCAGCTATGGGCTAGGTTTGGATGAAATTTGTCTATTTAGTGTTGAATTTCATCCACGCTTACGCTATTCAACATGGATAAAATCTGTCCATTTTCGGATGGATAATGCCCAATTTTGGGCTAGGGGTAGCCCATGAAGCAAAAGCAACTCGGATTGACCACCGAGCCCGGCGGAACTTGGGTGCAAGTCGAGCGCGCCGCTATGGAGCGTTGGTCCAAGCTCGCCGTTTCAAACTCTCGGGCAGCAGCCGTGATGATGCTCATCACCTCCCAAATGGGAAGGCACAACGCTCTGGTGGTTTCTCAAGCCACATTGGCGAAGATGGCAGGCTGTGGATTGAACACCCTAAAGAGAGCTTTAGGGGTTTTGAGGGATGGCAACTGGATCGAAGTTCGCCAGATCGGCCCGACAGGCACCGCCTGCGCCTACATCGTCAACGATCGCGTAGCTTGGTCCGGTAGCCGGGATGGCATCCGCTACAGCCTATTCTCGGCGGCAGTGCTGGTCTCGGATGCCGAACAACCAGACCAGTCCGAGCTTGGCGCACAACCATCCCTAGAGCGTATCCCGACCATGCATCCTGGCGAGCGCCAGCTACCCACTGGTCCCGGCCTCGACCCGCCCACACAGCCGCCGCTGATGGGATTAGAGCCTGACCTACCAGCCCGCGTGAAAGAGCCACATGGGCCACCTGATTGAGCCACTTGAGCCATGCTGAGCCAGCGGCGAGCCGCCCAAGCCTGGGGGATATCCAGAGCCACCCTACAGCGGGCCGTATCCAGCGGAAAACTTAGTGTTTTACCTGATGGGACGATTGATCCGGCAGAGATGCTTCGTGCCTTTGGCGAAGCCAAGGGTGGCCCGGTGGGCCACCCCAATGAGCCACTTGGGCCACCCATGGGCCGGGGGGATGATGTGGCTTTTCAGGCCGAAATCCAGGTGCTCAAAGCGCAGATCGAGGCCAAGGAGGCTCTGCTCTCCGCCAAGGATCGGCACATCGAGGATTTGAGCCAGGCGCTCCGGCTGCTCGCTGGCCCGCCAGCGCCGGCACTACAGCCGTCTCTGCTAGCCAGGCTATTTTTTCGTCCAAAGCCGCCCCGTTCGTGATAGGATCGACACCATGAGCACATCGACCCTCTATGATCGCGATTTCTACGCCTGGGCGAATGAACAGGCCGGGCTTCTGCGTGAAGGAAAACTGACGCAGGCCGACATTGAACACATCGCCGAGGAGATCGAGAGCATGGGTAAATCCGAGAAGCGCGAATTGGTCAGCCGACTGACTATCTTGCTTCTCCATCTGATCAAGTGGCAATTCCAAGCTCCAAAGCGCAGCAAAAGCTGGCAAAATAGCGTCGAAGTCCAGCGAATCAGCCTAGACTCGCACTTGCGCGACAATCCCAGCCTCAAATCCGTCTTGGATAGCTCAATTTCCGAAGCTTACCGGGTGGCACGCCTGGAAGCTGAAAACGAAACCGGCATCGACAAGAATACTTTTCCGGTGACCTGCCCCTGGTCATTCGACCAAATGATAGCAGAAGACTTCTGGCCGGAAGCCTAAAAGGACGGGTAGCGTCAGTGCTTTCCATAATTCTCGATTCTGATGTCTTCTTTACCTTACCTCTACGGTAAGGTTTAGGCTTTTTTTATTTTCACCAATCGAGAAGTATAAAAATATCATGAAACGTCGCACCATCTCCGCTATCCTCGGCAGTTTGTGTTCTGGCCTCCTCACCCTCCTTGGCCTTGGCTCGAGACAGGCTGCTGCACAACTGCCGAGTGATAGTGGCCCATCTGGCGGAATGATGGGGTCAAACATGCCCCACATGGACATGCAGGGGATGATGTCCCGCGGTAATATGATGGGACCCATGAAGCTCGGTATGAAACTGTTCGAGCGCCATGCCGAAATCACGCGCGCCACGGACTACATGCCAAACGGCATTATTGACACCACGGTCTCGAACAATCCGACAACCGCTCATCTTATCCAGGCGCATGTGATCGAAATGTATAACCGCCTCGATGAGAGGCGACCGTTCCCCTACCCGATGAGCAACAGTGTCCCAGCCATGTTCGCTAATAGCACGAAATACCAACGATCTTATAAGCTCTTACCAACCGGGATTCAGGTCACCGAAACCTCGGACGATCCAGAAATGGTAAAAGTAATCTATGCTCATGCCCGAGAATTGGACCGCTTTGCGAAAGACGGCATGCCAGCGATGATGCGTGGCATGATGAAATAAGAAGATTGAACCGATGATGCACCCCGGTATGATGAACGGCTGGAT
>NZ_JAWXYB010000017.1 GCF_033842475.1 Acidiphilium acidophilum
CGATGACCTCGACGGGTGGGGTAGGGGTTGTGGATAGGGTCATCCTGCCGGCCGCGCTGATCCTGACGATCCTGGTCGGCGGCATGGGATGCGCGAAGGCGGCGACGGTTGTGACGGTTTCGGGGCGGGCGACCGAACTTGTCCGTCCGGACCGGATGATGGCGACCCTCACCGCTCAGGCTGACAAGAGCACGGCTGCGGCGGTGCAGGCGGATATCAATGCGAAGATGGGCAAGGCCATGGCGCTGGTCCGGGCGTGCCTGGGGTAAAGGCCCGGACGGCGGATTATCATGTCACGCGTCAAGTGGCTGTATGCGGTGGTGCCGGTAGGTTGGACAGGTTCCGGGGGAGAATAAGCTAAAGCTGGTTTCCCGGTTTGTGGTGAACATGATCCCCGGAAACAAATTCAGAATCAATCCTTCGGTTGCTGTGGCGCTGTGAAGCTTGTGGGCAGCCGCCGACCTGTGGGCAAGGCGGGGGAAACACCCTTCGTTTTCCCCGGCTTGTCCACAGGGGACCGCGTCTTCGCGGTCAGGCGGGGATCGGCGCAGCCGACTGTCCACAAATTCACAGCGTCTCGCCTCCATCGGGTTACGCCGCCTTCGCCGTCGCCGCAGCGGTCGACCCGAAATACGCCTCGTCCGGCGTCTGCCAGTTCAACGCCTGGTGCGGTCGTCGCCGGTTATACCAGTCGAAGAATTCGCTCAGGCTGCGCTTTTGTTCAATGCCGGTCGCAGCCGGACGCAGGTAGACCCACTCATGCTTTACCGTCCACCAGAGCCGCTCGACAAAGATATTGTCGTGGCAGCGCCCGCGCCCGTCCATGCTGATCTGCACGCCGTGCTCGCGCAGCACCTTGGTGAATTCCTCGCTGGTGAACTGCGATCCCTGGTCGGAGTTGAAAATCTCTGGCCTGCCGAACCGCGCCAGCGCCTCACGCAGCGCCTCGATACAAAACCCGACCGTGAGCGTATTGGACAACCGCCATGCCAGAACCCTCCGGGTCGACCAGTCCAAGATCACGACCAGGTACAGAAACCCCTGACGCATCGGGATGTAGGTGATGTCGGTTGACCAGACCTGATTGGGCCGGTCGATCACCTTGTCGCGCAGCAGATAGGGGTAGATCTTGTGCTCGTGGTTGGGCTTGCTTGTGTTGGGCTTTGGCCGGACCGCGCAGAGGCCGAGTTTTTTCATCAAGCGCCGGATCCGCCGGCGACCGACCGAAATTCCCTCTCGCCCCAACGCTACCTGCAACCGGCGGCTGCCGTAGACCGGATGATCGGTGAAAATCCGGTCAAGACGGGCCAGCAGATCGAGTTCTTCCGCCGACTCCGCCTGCGGACGATGATAAAAACTGCTGCGCGCAACACCCAGAAGGGCGCATTGCCGGTTGATGGACAGCTCCGCGTTCGGCGCGATCATCGCCCGCCTCTCAGCAGTCGGGAGATGGCGGGCTGCCCGGCAAGAAAATCCCGTTCAACCTGCAACTGGCCGATCTTGCGGTGCAGATCATCGATCATCTTCTGTGCGTCCTCGGCAACGGCCGCCTTGTTGCCGCGCTCGAATAATTCCCCTGCGCGCTTCACCAACTCCTGCTTCCACGCGCTGATCATCGTCGCATGAACCCCAAATTCAGCCGACAACTCCGCCAGGGTCTTCTCCCCCGACAGCGCCGCCATCGCCACACGAGCTTTGAATTCCGCCCCGTGCTGCTTCCTCTTTACACCCATCTCTGGCTCCTCTCTCGGCCGGCCAGCCTTAGCTTAAACACCTGTCCAAAAAACCGGAGCCGCCGCAGTAACCAAGCGGACCCGGGTGGTCTCCTGGTCGGGGCGCCAGGATCTGACGGTCATGATCCCGCTGGCGGCAGGGCCGGTTCCCCCGTCGTTCGGCAGGCTTCTATCCCGGCTGCAATCGGCCGGCCTCGATATTGAGACCATGCGGGGTGAGGTTTCACCCCGCGTGAAGGAGCGGATGCGCCTGGTGGCCTTGCGTGCCGCCCTCACGCGTGCCGAGGTCCGCTTGCATAGTCTGTCCGTGGGGCTTCATGAGCCTGTGGTCGGCATCAAATCGGCCGAGACCGCGATTGTGATGCCGCCGCCCCCGTTTCGGCCGGGCAGTCCGGTGATGCTGGCGGCGATGGCGAGACCGGTTCAGGTGGCGCCGGCGCGTTCGAAGATCAGCGCGACGGTGACCATGACGGCAGATCTCCGGTTTGGCCCCACCGCGGGCCGGTTCTGGGAGCATTTCGGTCGCAAGCCGGCCCCGGGCTGAGCGGATTCCAATTGCATCGCCGGACCTGCCCGATCTATATAGGAACCTATATAGGTTATGGGGGTCGATATGAGTGCATCTGCCCGATTGCTGGTTCTGATGACGCCGGAGGAGCGGGCGGCGATCGACGCGAAGGCGCGCGCGGCCGGGATGTCCGCCGGCGAGCTGATGCGTCGTGGTGCCGCGGCTTATGAGATCGGTTCTGAGGCTGAAGCTGCCGAATTGCGGGTTCTGCTCGACCTGTTCGAGGACACGCATCCCGCCGCCCTGAGCCGGATCGACGCCGCGATTGCCGAGACCGCGCGGCACCTTTCCCATTTACGTTCCTCTCCACCGAAAGCCCCGCGATCGGCGTCTCGTCCGTGAGTCTTTACGGGGAGGCGATCGCTGCGATGCGGCGGATCGTTCTGCTTGATGACCGGGTGACCCAGTTAACGGAACAGAATCGCGACCTGACCGTGGTGGTGCAGGACCTCCGCGATCGGGTCAGCAGGCTCGAAGGGATGATTGCGGGAATGACGGTCAGCCCCGTTTCGAACCGGTCGCGCCGGTTACCGCCGCGGGGAAAGACCGACTGATACGGTGTGTCTCGACGGTGGTTGAGGCTCTTCAGGGTCGGTCATCCAGAAAGCGGATTACGGTGGACGTCGATCCAGCAGCGGCAGCATGGGCGTGACGCCGGCGGTTGCTGTGGGATTTCTGGACCGCCCCGGCCGGGGGATGGCGGGGCCGTCGAACAGGACGCCCTGTCGTTCGGCCTGATCGATCTGCCGGCAGGCGAGATCGAACCATTTGGGATCGATCTCGATCCCGATGAAACGCCGTCCGAGGCGCATGGCGGCGACGCCGGTGGTTCCTGATCCCATGAAGGGATCCAGAATGGTTTCGCCCGGATCGCTGGTCCATTCGACCAGCCAGTCGAAATGTTTCAGCGCGCGGGAGCAGGGGTGGCCGTTGGTCCTTGCGTCGGTCGGCTGGGCGGCCGGTGCGCGGCTGGGGATAAGGTTGCGGCCGCGACCAGGGCGGATTGGATCGCCGAACCAATAGGCGATTTCGTCGCGGCCGAGTTTGCGCCCGACGAACGCCGGGATGGTGTAGGGCAGGTGGATCAGGCGGAAGAAGGGCAGGGCGGTCGGCACCGGCGCAAGGAACCGTGGGTCGCTGTCCCCGCGCAGCACCACGACCAGGCGGGTGGGGATACGCATGACCCGCATGGTTTCCTGCCAGAGCCGTGGCGGATCTTCGCTGCCGGCGATGAGACCTGTGGGGCAGTTCGGCCAGACAGGATCGGACAGGATGGTATCGACGGCCCCGATCTGGGTCAGAACATCGAGCGCGTTGCCGCGATAGAGGCTGGCGCGGCCGATATCGACGCGCTCGATTGGATCGGACATTGCGACGGCTCAGAACGTGGCGCTGAAGGCAGAGGATTTTGCGCCGGTAGCCCAGGGAGCGGCTTCGTAATCCGGACGGGTGAGGGTGACGCTGGGATCGTTTGGTTTGACGATGGTTTGCCAGCGATTGAGGACTGGGGGCTCCCAGGTGGCGTGGGTACTGCCATAAGGGGCGTAGGGGTTGAAAGAGGGATCGGCGACGGGTCGCGCGGGCGGGGCGTGGTAATCTGCTTCGGTTTTGAGGTTACCTGAGGCGCAGCCGGCGAGGGCGGTGCAGGACAGGATGACGGCAAGGATGGGTAGACGCATGGGTGATCTCCTTCGAAGGAGACCACCATGGCGGGTGCTATCGCCACTGCACGCATAATTTTTTTGGGTGGAGGAGGGCTGGTTTTCCGGGGCTGGAACGAAAAAGGAGCGCCGTTGGCGCTCCTTTCGGTGGTGGTCAGAGGGACCTTACCAGTAGCCGGGAACGTCGTAGGGGTCGCCGCGCTTGATGCCGAGCAGACGGCGATAATGCCGGTAGGCTTTCAGGAACTTGCCGATTGTCTCGACCCACTGAAGCCCATGTTGTTCCGAGCGTTGCAGTTTGAACTCGGTTTCGTGAAGTTTGATCCGTTCATCCATCAGATCGAGCTTCAGTTTCTCGATTTCGACACTCTTCCTCGAGACAACGGCATCCTTCTGCAAAAGTTGCCATTTTAGATTGGCATTCTCTTTGCTCTGCCGATTAAAGTCTTCAACCAGGGCATTATGCTGGTTGATCAGGTCGTAGAAGCTAGCAGGGTCGACCTGAGGCGGAGCGTTCTGATTCCTGTTTCTCCAGGCAATCATCTCGTCGAGCCGACGCTGCGCTTGTTCAGACGCAAGGATTCCGTTGATGCTGCCCAGCTGCATAGCCATGTAATCACTCATAGCAGGCACTCCTTTCACTCTGCCGGCGGAATGACCTCGGTGGTCGCCGCCAGTGTGGAATCAACCTCGGCAGCAGCGCCGCCGCCTCCTGATCCACCAGGACTTGATTTATTATATGGCAGATACCCGCCCGGTGTCATCCCGTTATTTCCGGAGCCGCCATAACCCGTGGCAAGATTGGCAATCTGGTATGGTGCCTTCCCGGAAACCCAGCGGGCGGCACCCTCAGCCCCGCCATAAGTCGCCTCGCGAGCGAATTGCATGCCATCCACTCGATCTGCCGGTTCGAGGTTGCCCCACCGCATGATGTTGGTGACCATCGAGATCATTCTGAAGGACAGGATCGCCAGCGTGGTGAGCATGATCACCATCACCGAGACCATGATCATGAGCCCGAAGAAATTGGTCACCACGTTTCCCTGATTGAACACAAAATCCGCGGCCAGCGTGAACAGGTTGAAGATCAACCACGACCCGGCGGTGAAGATGAAATAGCTGAGCATCAAGCCGAACAACATCACGACGGGCCGAAGCAGGATGTTCAGGAGCATCTTGTAGCCGTAGCTAGCATTGGCCCCGTGGAAACCATCGCCGCGATACGTCATATGAGCCAGTAGAAAGACCGGGACTGCGATGACGCCTTCGCAGACCAGGATCAACCAGTTGATCACCTGGGCGATCCAGAGGGCGAGCGGGATCATCGGGATCACATAGGCGAGCATAAGCCCCTGAAAAATCAATCCAATGCACACAAAATAGATGAAGTTGATCAAGCGGCTTAATACACCGCTGGCAGCCATCGCGGCCGTCGCAACCGCACCGACCTCGTCGCCGACAAGCGCTTGCCCCCCGACCGCGGCAACCGTTCCGAGTTTGGTATTCAGCAGAGCGGAAAGCCCGATCGCGGAGATACCGGCCTCGACCATGTGCTGGCCGAGATTGATCATCGGCACGAAGGGATCGGACCATTCACCGTTGGTCGGCAGCACGGCGGTTGCCACGAAGTTCAACAGCCGACGGTTGATGCCGATGGCATCGAAGACGGTGTTGATGATCCCGAGCCCGCTCGATGAGGGGCGATTGCTGATCAGGGCGGTCGGGGGGGTAGCACCGGCGTCCACATTGGTATCGATCTGAATCTCGTTCAGGAAGCTGGTCACCGGCGGCATGTATTGGGCGAGATCGGATTTGAGATCGGCGGGGAGTCCGCTCCAGCTGGGTGCCGCGACACTGGCGGTATTGTCGAGAATGCTGAGGTTGCGGCCGTTCATCGCGGCGATCTGGATGAAATACGCGCCGGCGCCACTCCATCCCAGCGCCTTCATCTGATTGAGGTTCTCCTTCTGGATCGTGCTCTGTCCCTCCTCCTTCACGACGCTGGACGCGGCCTTGGTGAGAACGCTCGAATAGTCTGACGTTGCGGTGGTCATGACGTTCATCAGACCGGTGAGGAGCTGGGGATTATCCGACTGGAAATAATTGGCGATGATCGTCGAAACCTGGGGCTCGATGTCGCCGTAGTATACCTTGTCGAGGGCCGCTTCCTGATCGGTCGCGATATTTTCCGTGGCATTCAGTGCTGATCCGCTGGTGGGTGCAGGGGTGCGCAGGGTGATTTCGCCGCAGACGGGCGTTCCCCCGCTATCGCCACTGGTGGCGGAGAAGGGATAGATCAGCGTGCCTCCGGTGCCCACCGCCGGGTTCACGAAGGCGTTGAGTTCAGGTCCGATGTAGGGGATTTTGCTGATCGCACTGCCGATGCTCGATGGGATACCCCATTCGCTGCCGTAGGAGCTTTGCCGGAAGATCGGCGCGGGTTCCGGTACGATCAGTGTCCGCGTGTTCGAGCCGGAGACATCGTTGATGAGATCCCGACACGCCTCGTCCTCCACCATGCCGGCGACGATACGCTGCGCGTTCGGAACTTGCGGGGTGGCGATCGGCAGGGCACCCGGACCGAGGGCGGTCAGCCCGGCATCATAGACCAGATCGGCAATACCGACGCCCCACTGGGCGATCTGCACGACGGCCGCCTGGCCGACATTGAACCCGCCGGCCACCGGGATGATGAGGATCGCGGCCATGGCGATCCGGGGTGCGACCCATGAGCTGGTCCGTTCGGAGAGCACTTCACCGGTTTCGGCACCGCGATGGATCTCCATCAAGGTCGCGTAGGCGAACCAGGCAGCCGCAATGAGACCGACGATGCCGTTGAACAAGCCCATCATGGTCCCGATGACCGTCTGCTCGTTGCCGATCCCGGTTCCGGCAGTGGGTGTGCCGGTCTGTTGGCCGGTCAGGTTGATCGGGAACAAATCGTTGATCACCCCGCCGGCCCAATCGTTTGGCGCGTTCAGTTGCTGCCATGTGACCTGAGTGCCGGTCTGGGTGGACCCCGCGCCGGTCGCGGCGAAGGCGGGCAAGACGACCGTTCCTGTGAGGATGAACGAGATCAGGATCAACCTCGCAAGTCGCGCAATTTTTCCTATCATGGTGGTCTCTCTGTGCGGGGTCCGGGAATAACGAAGCGGGTGAGGCGGATCAGCCGGGGCGCGGGCCGGGGCGTTGTTCGTTCTGTGGTCCAGCGGAGGAGGGAGAGGGGTCGTTTCCCATGCCAGGACCGAAGCCGAGGGCGGTTCGTGCCCGGTCGATGATCTGCCCGATCGCCTCGCCAAATTTCGTGGCCATTTCCTCAAGCATGCTCAAGCCCGACGTCAGTCCGGGCGTTTTTTGCAGTGATTCGAACAACCCCTTTTCGACGGGGGCGAGGTCCTTATCGAGATCACTGACCTTCATGGCATTGCTGCGAACCCAGGATTCCGCATCCAATCTGCTCGACACATATTGATCCAGGGCTGCGGTGGCTTGCTGGTAGGTTCCGGCAAAGCCTTGGGTCTGCTGGATCTGCGCATCCAGTTCCGACCGCAATTCGGCGTATTGGCCGCCGGGTTTCATGCCCGACATGACGTTGGCGTAGCCTCCGGGATCATTTTCAGCGGCAGCGTCGATCTTCTGGCCAATACCCCCCATCATCTGCCGCAGGCTGGTCAGGGCCTGTGCTGCTGTGACGGCGGCTTCGGTGACGCCTTCGACGATGAGCTCCCGCTCAATGCCGGCAACAGCACCCTTATGATCGAAACTGGTATCAGCGTAGGGGGCGGGCTGGGTTGGTGCGGGTGCTGAGGTTTGTGCCGCTTCGGCGTTGTGGGTGAAACCGTTATTGTTGCTCGCCCGAGGGGCGGGGGCGCGGAACAATGGCGATTCCTTCACACGATTGGCCACTGCCTCCAACCATCCGGGACCGGTCGATGTGCCTGGCGTGACCTTGACATTGGCTGTGGTGGCTTGCACGACGGGGCGCTGCGTTGTTCCCTGTCCGGCAGCGGCCCCTGCTGTTTCCGACGGGGCCTGTGCGGTCTGAGCCCGCGCTTCGACAGTCCGGTTCTGCCGGACTTCCTGGTTAAGCTGATTGTCCTGCTCCATTCGCGCGCCCCTCTCGACTGAAAGGGTCTGCTGCTGTGTCATCTGGTTGAGATTTTCGTCGAGAACGCGTTGTTCGAGTTTGGCGAGGACCATATTGTCGCCAGACTGCACCTGCGGGGGGTTGTTCTGGGCGACCCGGACCGCAAAATCGCGGATCTGGTCGACTGTGTCCTGGCTATCCAGACGGTTCGTGTATTTCATCAATCGAACGACGCTCGGATCGCTCAACCCCTGGATCGTCACCGCGAGCGTGAGAAGCTGGTCGCGGATATTGTCTCCTACATTCGTCCTGACCCCGGTTGCCCGCTCGGTGTCTGCCATCGCCCAGGCGATTTCTTGTTGTGTTGCCTTGTCGTTGAGCGCGCCCGGTTCCCGCGCACGCTCCGCGAGATCACTGATCCGTTGTGATAGCTGCTTATACTCTCCTGTGTTTGGGAGGTTTGCGGCATTCTTCCCAATCTCATCGAGCACTTGGAGATAAGGGTTCGTGTTCGATGTTGCGGCGGCTTTCGGGCCGGTATTTCCGGCGATGGCACGTTCGACATCCCGGCCGGCGCTGAAAGCGGCACTTTCGCGGGCTTCGTCGCGGGTCGGGAAGGACTGGCTCCATTCGGATGCCGGCAGGTCACGACCATTCAGGGTCACGATACTCTTATAATGGAAGCCGGCCTCGCTCTGGCCGATATCGACGCTGAGCTTGGCCGTTTCGTTGACCGCTCGCGGCTGACCGCGCTCGATCGTCTCGATATTCGGGGCGGTCCGCTTTCAGATAC
>NZ_JAWXYB010000019.1 GCF_033842475.1 Acidiphilium acidophilum
GGGGTTGTTTGCGGGAGGGGGCGAAATCCTACGCTAAGCCGAGAACGCGCTTCCCATAGTCCCTGAGTTCGCCCTTCGGTCCGACATATCGGTAGAGAGTGACGCGCTCGATCCCGAGTTCCTTGCACAGATCGGAAACGGAAGTGTCGCGCTGGGCCATGGCGGCTTGGGCGAGGCGCACCTGTGCTCTGGTCAGGGCGAATTTTCGTCCGCCCTTTCGTCCGCGCGCTCTGGCAGCGGCGAGACCGGCCATGGTCCGTTCGCGGATCAGGTCACGCTCGAACTCGGCCAGGGTGGCGAAGATACCGAACACCATGCGCCCGGATGCGGTCGTGGTGTCGATCTGAGCGCCCTTTCCGGTCAGCACACGCAGGCCGATCTTGCGGTCTGACAGATCCTTCACGGTGTTGACCAGGTGGGCGAGCGAGCGCCCGAGGCGATCGAGCTTCCAGATCACCAGCACATCGTCGGAGCGCAAGGATTTCAGGCAGGCGGCCAGACCAGGCCGATCATCATGGCTGCCGGAAGCGCGATCCTCATAGATGTTGTTCAGCTCAACGCCGGCGGCACGCAGGGCGTCGTGCTGCAGGTCGAGGGACTGGGAGCCGTCGGCTTTGGAGACGCGGGCGTATCCGATCAGCATGTTTCTTAAACGTTGGTTTGAGGCGGCGTGCTGGCCACGAATGATTTGCTCGCTGGAAATGTATCTCAACCAGCTTCATAAACAAAGCGTCTTGAACATTACCGGATTTTGAAAAAGGAACATGGATGCCGCGTCGCGTCACTCTCACCGATCGGCAGAAGGATGCACTGCTGCGCCTGCCGACCTCCCAGACGGATTTGCTGAAGCACTATACACTGAGTGATGAGGACCTCGGGCATATCAGGCAGCGCCGGCGCGCTCACAACAGGTTCGGGTTCGCCTTGCAACTGTGCGTCCTGCGCTATCCCGGCCGCGTACTGGCGCCTGGCGAATTGATCCCGGCGGAGGTCGTCGAATTTATCGGAGCGCAGCTTGGCCTGCATGCCGATGATCTCGTTGACTACGCCGCCCGCGAGGAAACGCGGCACGAGCATCTTGCCGAGTTGCGGGCGCTCTATGGATTCCGCACCTTCTCCGGACGCGGAGCGCGCGAGCTGAAGGACTGGTTGCTTCGGGAAGCCGAGATGGCGGTATCAAACGAAGACGTCGCCCGTCGCTTCGTGGCGGAGTGTCGACGCACCTGCACGGTTCTTCCTGCAACATCGACGATCGAGCGGCTTTGCGCCACGGCTCTGGTCGATGCCGAGCGGCAAATCGAGACGCGGATTGCCGGCCGGTTGTCCAAGCCGATCCGGGAACAGTTACTGGCCTTGCTCGAGGAAACGGCTGACGATCGGGTGACCCGCTTCGTGTGGCTGCGTCAGTTCGAGCCAGGCTCGAACTCTTCGTCGGCCAACCGTCTGCTCGACCGGTTGGAATACCTGCAACGTGTCGATCTTCCCGATGATCTGCTGGCCGGAGTTCCCGCCCATCGGGTGACACGTCTACGTAGGCAGGGCGAGCGGTATTATGCCGACGGCATGCGCGATCTCCCGGAAGACAGGCGGCTTGCGATTCTGGCCGTTTGTGCGTCGGAATGGCGGGCGGTGCTTGCCGATGCCGTGGTGGAAACCCACGACCGGATCGTGGGCAGGCTCTACCGGGCGTCGGAAAGGATTTGCCAGGCCAAGGTCGCCGACGAAGCGAACGCGGTGCGCAACGCCCTGAAATCCTTCGCCGAAATCGGCGGTGCCCTGGTCGATGCACAGGATGATGGCCAGCCGCTGGGCGACGTCATCGCGAGCGGATCAGGGTGGGACGGCTTCAAAACCCTTGTTGCAATGGCAACCAGGCTGACCGCCACCATGGCGGACGACCCTCTCAATCATGTGCTCGACGGTTATCACCGTTTCCGCCGGTACGCTCCGCGCATGTTGCGCCTGCTCGATCTACGGGCTGCGCCTGTCGCGCTGCCGCTTCTCGAAGCGGTGATGGCTTTGCGTACCGGTTTGAACGACGCGGCCCTGACCGGCTTCCTGAGGCCGAGCTCGAAATGGCATCGCCATCTTCGGGCTCAGGTGGCTGGTGACGCCCGCCTCTGGGAGATCGCGGTGCTGTTCCATCTGCGCGATGCGTTCCGTTCCGGGGATGTCTGGCTGGCCAGATCCCGACGCTATGGTGATCTGAAACAGGCTCTCGTTCCTGCACAGGCTATCGCGGAAGGTGGTCGTCTCGCCGTGCCATTGCGGCCGGAAGAATGGCTAACGGACCGGCAAGCTCGCCTCGATATCCGGTTGCGCGAACTGGGCCGCGCCGCGCGCACCGGCACAATTCCCGGCGGGTCGATCGAAAACGGCGTTCTGCATATCGAGAAGCTCGAAGCTGCTGCGCCTGACGGCTCCGAGGACCTGGTGCTCGATCTCTACAAGCAGATTCCTCCCACGCGGATCACCGACCTCCTGCTGGAGGTGGATGCGGCGATCGGCTTCTGCGAGGCCTTCACGCATCTGCGCACGGGAGCGCCCTGCGCCGACCGGATCGGGCTGATGAACGTCATCCTTGCGGAAGGGATCAACCTCGGCCTGCGCAAGATGGCTGACGCCACAAACACCCACACCTTCTGGGAGTTGATCCGCATTGGACGGTGGCATGTCGAAGGCGAAGCCTACGACCGGGCACTGGCCATGGTGGTCGAGGCGCAGGCGGCGTTACCCATGGCCCAGCTCTGGGGCATGGGCACCTCGGCTTCGAGCGACGGCCAGTTCTTCGCCGCGACAGAGCAAGGCGAGGCCATGAACCTGGTCAACGCAAAATATGGCAATACCCCCGGCTTGAAAGCCTACAGTCACGTCTCGGACCAGTACGCGCCGTTTGCAACCCAGGTGATCCCCGCGACGGCGAGCGAAGCCCCTTACATCCTCGACGGCCTGCTCATGAACGACGCCGGCCGCCATATCCGCGAGCAGTTCGCCGACACGGGCGGCTTCACCGATCACGTCTTTGCCGCATGCGCCATTCTCGGCTACCGGTTCGCGCCCCGCATCCGCGATCTGCCGTCCAAGCGGCTCTATGCGTTCAATCCATCGGCCGCCCCGGCCCACTTGCGGGCCATGATCGGCGGAAAAATCAATCAGGCCATGATCGAGCGCAACTGGCCCGATATCCTGCGCATCGCCGCCACCATCGCGGCCGGGAGCATCGCGCCCAGCCAGATTCTGCGCAAGCTCGCCTCCTATCCACGGCAGAACGAACTGGCCACAGCCTTGCGCGAGGTCGGTCGCGTCGAGCGGACCCTGTTCATGATCGACTGGATTCTGGATGCCGATCTGCAACGCCGTGCCCAGATTGGGCTCAACAAGGGCGAGGCACATCACGCGCTTAAACGTGCCATCAGCTTCCACCGGCGAGGCGAAATCCGCGACCGTTCCGCCGAAGGCCAGCACTACCGGATCGCTGGCATGAACTTGCTCGCCGCCATCATCATCTTCTGGAACACCATGAAGTTGGGCGAAGTCGTCGCCGACCAGAAGCGCGATGGAAAATGGCTGTCGCCCGATCTGCTGGCCCATGTCTCGCCGCTCGGATGGGAACACATCAATCTCACCGGAGAATATCGCTGGCCAAAACCTTAGCGTAGGATTTCGCCCCCTCCCGCAAACGACCC
>NZ_JAWXYB010000020.1 GCF_033842475.1 Acidiphilium acidophilum
GCGCGCGAAGTGGAAGCCGATCAGCGCGAAATCGGCGAAGCCCGCAGCGACCAGAGCGGCCGCGATGGTATAGATCCGAAACGGCCTTCCGAAGCCTGGCCACGCGGCAAGTTCGGCCCGGATGACGCGCAGTTCGAGTTTCCGTGGATTGGGATAAAGCCGGCGCGCAGTAACCAACAACGCAAGTGAGATCACCGCCGGCACGATCAGTATCGCGAAACTGTGCCGGTAGCCAGCTCCAAGTGCCAGAAGCAGCGCAACCAGCAAGGGGCCAGACATGCCGCCAGTCTGATCAAGCGCGGTGTGGAGACCGAATGCCCAGCCCGCGCCGGTGCGGCTGGCTGCGTGCGACAGCATGGCGCTGCGAATCGGGGCGCGGATGGCCCGGCCGAGCCGCTCGGTGATCAGCAGCACGAAAGCAACAGGCCACGCGCCGGCGAAGGCGAGCAGAGGCACCGAGAGCAGATTGACGGTATAGCCGACCAGCATCAGCGGCCAATA
>NZ_JAWXYB010000021.1 GCF_033842475.1 Acidiphilium acidophilum
CCAATAGCGTCCGGTGCGGTCAGCCAGGCGGCCAGAGAAGTAGCGGAGGCCGTAGCCAAGGAACTCGCCCAGGCCGCCAACCACGCTGACGATGAGGGCAGAGGCACCAAGTGAACCCAGAAAGGGTCCGGCAATGCTGCGCCCGCCTTCATAAGTCATATCAGCGAACAGGCTAATGCAGCCGATCAGCACGATAAAGATCACCGCGTGGCGGCGCTGTACGACTGCCTCATCTGTCGCGTCCTGCACTTTATTCGGCCTCAAGTTGCCCATGCAGGTTGCCTCCGCAGAACAGGGAATGCGCCGGTTATTCTTCTACGTCAGTATCGAACCGAACAAAGCGTGCGGCAAGGCTGGGCAGCAGCAGCAGCGTCAGGATCGTCGCGCTGATCAAGCCGCCGAGAATGACGATGGCCATTGGCCCCTCGATTTCGTCGCCGGTGCTTCCGGTATTGAGCGCCAGCGGCAGCAGACCCAACGCGGTGACGGTCGCGGTGAGCAGGATGGCCGGCAGCCGGTCCATCGCGCCCTGACGCACGGTCTCCGCATTCCAAGATTGGCCATGGTCATGCACCAGCCGCCCGTAATGCATCATCAGCAACAGCCCGTTGCGCAAGGCGATGCCGAACAATGTCACGAAGCCCACCATTACGCCGAGGGATACTGAGCTGATCCCGGTCAGCCAGTATGCTGCGATGCCGCCGATCAGCGCGAAAGGCAGTCCGAGCGCGAGCAGCGTTACTGCGCGGCCGCGTCCAAGCGCGATCCCCAGCAGACAGAGAATCGCAATCAAGGCAATGCCGCCATAGCCCAGCAGCCGCATTCGCGCGGTGCTGCCCGATACGGCGGTGCCGCCGAAGGTGACGTAGTCGCCCTGCTGAAAATGGAAACCGGTCAGCGCATGTTTCGCCGCCGTCAGATACCCGCCGGTATGGCCCGCCGCGATGGCCACCGAAATAACCTGAACCCGCCGTCCATCATCGTGCAAAATAAGTTGCGGCGATGCGGTTTCGCTGATCGTTGCGACTTCGCCGAGCGGCACGATGCTGCCGTTCGTGGTCGCGATTGGGAGATTTGTGAGCGAATTCGGATCGTGCCGCCATTGCGCCGGCAGCGTGAGAACGATTGGCACGATCCGCACGCCGCGATAGACCTGACCTACCGTTTCACCGGTATAGGCGGCGGCAATGGTTTGCAGCAGCGCATGCGCCGTCACCCCGTATTGCCGCATCGCGGCGCGGCGCGCGCGGATCGCGATGGTCGGCGTGTTGGGTGGCGCTTCGAGGGTAACCGCGCCACTGCCCTTGATACCGCGCAAAATTTTAGCGATCCGTTCGGCATCCTGACCTAGTCCTTTCATATGTGGCCCATAGACGGTCACGATCAGCGGCGCGGTAAATCCGGACAGGCCTTCATGAATACGCTCGGCGAGGAACGTGTCGATCCAGAATCGCGTTCCTGGCACACCACGCACAACGGTCAGCAGATGTTTTGACGCCGCCGCGACATTGCTCACGTTCCGGCTGAACGACATTTCAATTTCGGCCTTGTTCGTTCCCGGATGGCCGTTGCTCAGATTCGCCCGTCCGATATGCACAACCGCCGCCTCGACCGACTTCTCCCGAGCCAGCTTGGCCGCGACCTGCTTGCCGATTGCCAGCATGGTATCAATCGAGGTGCCCGGCGCGGTCTGGTAATGCATCAGCACCTGGCGGGCGTTGAATTGCGGCAGATAACTCACCCCAAGCAGCGGCACGGTGGCCGCCATGCCGAAAAACAGCAGCACGACGACAATCATGAACAGCCTGAAGCGGCGATTCACCTGACCAAGGACGCGGCCATAGAAGCCGCGCGCCACACGGATTGGCGCTGGCTCTTTTTCGCTTACGCCTACGCGGGCGAGCAGCAGCGCGGCGAGCGCCGGGGTCAGCGTGAGGGCGACGGCGAGCGAGGACAAAATAGCCGCGATATAAGCAATGCCGAGCGGCGCGAACAGACGTCCGGCGACGCCACCGAGCAGCAGGATCGGGATGAATATGATCGCAACCGACAGAGTAGCATAGATGATCGAGCTGCGCACCTCGACCGAGGCATGCAAGATGACTGCCAGGGCCGGTTCCGGGTTCTTGCGGCTGCGGTTTTCCCGCAGCCGGCGGAAGATGTTCTCGACATCGACCACCGCGTCATCCACGACAGCGCCCAGCGCGATCGCCAGTCCTGCCAGCGCCATCACGTTCAGCGTGATGCCGAGCCCGCGCAGTATCTCGGTTGCCGCAAGCAGTGAAACCGGGATCGACAGGAATGAGATCAGTGCGACACGCCAGTTGCCGAGGGAAAGGAACAGCACCACCACGATCAGGACCGCGCCGATCGCGAGATCGAGGGCGACCTGATGGAGCGCGGAATGGATGAAGCTCGAAACCTGAAGAGCGTACACCACCTTTACACCCTGGTCGCGCAGCGTCGGCGCCAGATGCGCCAGCGCCTCGTGCAGCCCGTTCGTTACGGTCAAGGTATTGGCGCCGTACAGCGTGCCGATGACCAGATCGATTCCTGGTTTGCCGTTGACAAGTGCCGCACCAAAGCGCGGCGGCGGGCCGCGGCGGATTCGGGCGATGTCGCCCAATGTGACCGGAATGCTGTTTTTATATGCAATTACGCTTGCGGCGAGATCGGTAGTGCTCACCGTCTGGCCATGCGGTTCCAGAATTAATTGCTGATTGCCGGTATTGATCCAACCGGCACCGAGCGCCGTGCTGGCATATCGTGCGCCGCCGGCAACGCTGTTCAGCCCTAACTGGGCCGCGATCAGCCGGTCGGGCTTGGCCTCGATCATCAGTTGTTCCGGCGTCGAGCCGAAGGCAACGACCTGAGCAACACCGGGAACCGCCAGCAGCGCTGGGCGGATGGTGCTTTGCACCAGCGCCGTCAGTTTCATCAGCGACAGGCGATTGGATTTAATTCCGAGGAACATCACTGTTCCGGTCGAAGATTGCAGCGGCGTGATCACCGGGGTCACGCCGGACGGAAGGCCACCGCCGACACTTGCAACCGCCCCGGTGACCAGTTCACGGTCCCGGTAGATATCGGTGCCACCGTGAAACACGACATTCACCACCGACACCCCGGCCTGGGATTGCGATTGAGTTTTGGCCAGTCCCGGCAGGCCACCGAGAGCCAGTTCCAGCCGGTCGGTCACCAGCGCCTCGACCTGCTGGGGATCAAGACCAGGCGCTTGCGTCTGGATCGTCACCGTCGGCGGAACAAACTCCGGAAATACGCCGTATTGAGCGGTAGGCAGGCGCAATGCGGCGAAGATAACGAAAACCGTGACCAATATGGCGACGATGATCCGGTGGCGCAGACTGGCTTGGACGATGGCTTGAAGCATTTTATACGTTCAGTCTGTGTCTGCAGGAGCCGGAGCGGCGTGAGCCGCGGATAACAGGACGCCAGCGCCTTCGACGACAACCTGATCTCCGGAATGCAGGCCCTTGCCAACAAAATAGCGGGACGCATCGCCCGGCTGGCGCATCGGCAAGACGTTGGAAATCTGCACCATGGTGAAGCGGCTGGGCGCCACCTCGCGAAAGACCGATTTATGACCCTGGAGATAGAGGATCGCCTTCGGCGGAACGGCAACGCCCGCTTGTGCCGATCCTTCAGGAAGCATCAGGGAAAGCGGCAGGCCGGAGGATAAATCCGCTGGTCCCGCGTAATAGAAACCCTGGCCGACGAGACCGGAAGGCACATGAGAGGCGACCCCAATCAGCCGCAAGGTGATGCGGGCGCCGCCCGAAACACGCCCCGAGGCCGAGGTTGGAGGATCGAGATGCCTGCCGGTGACGGCGGCCTCGATCAGCGAGGCTTTGCCGTCGCTCAGCGACTGAATGAACGGGCCGCCGCTGACCAGAAGCGTGCTGAGCGCTGCGCCCCAATCGGTACGCGCTTTGGCGGTGAGCGCGAGTTCGTTGGCATTTGCCGTCGCATATTGCGCTTCGGCGCCTTGCAGCGCTGCCATCGCGATATTGTGGCTGCTGCGGTAGAGCAGCTTGGCGCGCGCGAGCGATTGCTCGGCGAGCTGGCGCGATACTTGCGCCGCGACAATCTGGCTGCGTAACGCGATCAGCGGACCAGGATCAAGCACAACACCATACGCGGCACGACTTGGCGTGAAGGCAACAGCGGCAAGTTTTTGCACCTCGATCCCGCTCGCCTGCTGAGCGGCGGGATCGACCTTGATGAAGGCTGCTTTGGCATCGGCATCAGCATCGACGGCTTGCGCCTGAGCGCACTGGGATACGAGAAGCACGGAAAGACTCAACAAGACCCAACGCATCATGATGCGCTCCTGAAAAATACGTGATGCAGCGCGTCTTCCAGATGGCCTAATGCAACACGAGCCTGGATTCGTGCGGTTAATGCATCCTGTTGCGCGAGAATCGCCGCCTGCTGCGCACCGATCAGTCGCAGGCGTCCCGTGGCGCCGGCCCGGAAATCGCTCAATGCCAGTCTTTCGTTTCTCGTGGCGCTACCCGCCGCGCGTTCCGCCGCGATGGTCACGTCCAAACTGGCTCGCCAGTCAGTGCGCGACGTATCAATCCCGCCAAGCACCCGTTGCTGCACCTGGTCGAATTGTGCCGCCGCCAAATGCCGCTGCGCCCGCGCCACCGCGATCGGGCCTTGATTTTGATTAAAAATGGGCAGCGGCAGCGCGAGCGAAAGCAGGAATTTGTTGGCCCCCTGATCAAAATTATAGCCGGGGCCGATATTGAAGGCTGGATATTGCTCGTCAATCACAACACGCAACCGATCCTGTGCCGCAACGTAACGCGCCAACGCGGCTTGTACGGCCGGACGCTCGACCAGCGCATTTTGCGCTAAAATATCCAGTTCCTTCGGCGGTTTGATGTGGCTAAATGCCGAAACGTCGATTGTGATCCCCGAGAGCGCCACTTTCGGCAAGCCAATCGCGGTGGCGATACTGGCCTTGGCCAGACGCTCCCGCCGCACCGCCTCGGTCGCGGCAAAACGCGCCTGTTCCGCAGTAAGCCGCTGCAGATTGAGCGCCGTTGCCGATACCATGCCAGCGGCATAGCGCTGCGACAGAACCGTCAGACCTGCTCCTGAGTAGTTCGCCGAACGGTTAGCCAGCTTTGCCTGTTCGCGTGCTTGCCACAGTGCCAGCAAGGCATTGCGAACCCTAGTTCGCTCCTGCCATGCCGCCGTAAGGATCACCTCGCGGGATGCCACGATGCTGGCCCGTGCCGCCGCTATGCTAGCCGGACGGGCACCGAAACTTGTAACTAGAAAGCTGATGACCGGGCCAATTTTCCATGGCGACGGAAACGTGTTGGTGGAGTTATAGGTTGGGCTGAGCCCGAGAACCGGGTTTGGAATTGCCGCCGCGGTTGTCAGGCCACCTTTTGCAATCGCGTAATTCGCATTGGCGACCCGCAGGTCGGGCCGTTCATATACCGCCACCAAAGTGAGTGTGCCGATATCCCAGCGCGGCACGGAATGTCCCATCGCCGCCAGAAACTGCATCAGCCTTGGGTCATTTAGTCGCCGCGCTGCCAGCGCGTTAGCGCTGGCAGCCGGGTCAATCGGATGTGCCGTGTAATGCGCACATCCCGCCAGCGGGCCAAGTAGAAGCAGCATAAGGCTGGATAGTCTTTTGAAACTGGAAAAAATCATTAGCCTTGTGATGCAAGTGGAACTGTGTCGGAAAGTCGTTTACGCGCCCAATCTGACGTTTCCTGAACGCTAAGATGACGATTCTGTCAGGTTCGTTCACGTCTATGTCATATTAGCGGAGATGGCCCGGAGGGGTTATCAAAGGTGTCACCAGAACAACTCGCGTGCCTCGGCCAACTTCACTTTCGATTTCCACCCGACCGCCATGAAGCGCTGCGATGCTTCGAACTACCGCGAGACCCAAACCAAAATTTCCGCCGGTACTCGATCGGGCTCGATCAGCTCGATAGAATCGGTTGAAGACGTAGGGTAAATGCTCCGCCGGTATGCCGCGGCCGGTATCTGCCACCTCAATGCGCAGTGATAAGCCTTCGCGCCGTGACTGTAGTGTCACATGGCCGCCTGGTGTGTGAGCAATGGCATTGGCCACAAGATTTCCAACAGCCTGCTGGAACAGCGTGCGGTCGAACGCGGCAACAAGATCGTCCGGTGTTTCTTCCGAAAGAGATACACCTGTCTCGGCGGCCGTGGGTTCATAGAATTCCAGAACTGAAGCGATCGGTGGTGTAACCTGACGTCTGGAAATTCATTTTGGGTTGGGAGTTGGTGCCCTTGCCGGGGCATGCCCCGGCAAGGGCTGTTCATTCTGGTATTCCATGCAGTTGTTCACACCAACATGGAGACCGATGAATGGACGCCAAAAAGGATACGATTATCGAGGCACTTTTGGAACATCTGATCGAAAACGGCGCAGGCGATATCGCCACGGTATTTGCCAGGACCTTCGAACTCGCCATGCAGATCGAGCGCGAACGCTTCCTCCACGCCAGTCACTACGAGCGCAACCCCGATCGTCAGGGTTACGCCAATGGCTACAAGCCCAAGCGGATCGATACCCCGGCCGGGTCGATCACCGTCGATGTCCCCAAAACCGCCGGTCACGTGGGCGAACCCTTCTACCCACAGTCCCTCGAACGCGGCCGACGCTCGGTCCGCGCCGTCATGGTCGCCGTCGCCGAAATGTACATCAAAGGCGTCTCCACCCGCGACGTCGAGGCCGTCATGCGCGAATTCGGCATCGAAAGCCTCTCCTCCGCTCAGGTCAGCCGCGCCAGCAAGCTGCTCGATGACGAACTCGCCGCCTGGCGCACCCGACCCCTCGCCGAGATCCGCTACCTCATCCTCGACGCCAGATATGAAAAAATGCGCGATAATGGCGTCGTCCGCGATGCCGCCGTGCTCTCGGCCATCGGCATCGGACCCGATGAACGCCGCCGTGTCCTCGGCGTCTCGGTCGCCCTTTCCGAGGCCGAAGTCCATTGGCGTGCCTTCCTCGAAAGCCTCCATCAGCGTGGCCTGCGAGGCGTCGAATTCATCGTCTCCGATGACCATGCCGGATTGCACGCCGCACGCCGCGCCGTCTTCGGCGCCGCACACTGGCAACGATGCCAGTTCCACCTCGCCCAAAACGCCATCCACCACGCCCCCAACCACGCCATCCGCAAACGCATCGGCGCAGAACTCCGGACCGTCTGGAACGCAAATTCCCTCGCCGCTGCCCAGATCGCTCTCACAACCCTCGTCAATGCCTATCGCGACACCGCACCAAAGCTCGCCGATTGGCTCGAACGAAATATCCCCGAAGGCCTCACCGTCTTCACACTGCCAGAACCCCACCAGCGCCGGCTTCGCACTTCCAACCCCATGGAACGCGGCATCCAGCAGGAACTCAAACGCCGCACCACCAAAATCAGGGTCTTCCCCAACGAAGCCTCCCTCGAACGCCTCGTCAGCGCCGTCCTCGTCGAAATCGATGAAAAATGGGCCGCCGACACCAAGGGCTACATCAAGTGGGACTACCAGGATGCCTGACCCCCGCTCGCCCTATTTTCCAGACATCAGGTTGCTCAATCAAGCGATCTCCGACTTCACATCCAGTTCCTCAAGATGAGGGCTTTCTCCGGCAGTCTCGGCTCGGGCGAGGAAGAGCAGGCTTTGGATCACCCGGCTGATGCGGGCGCATTCTTCCAGCGCCGAGCCCAATACGTCCCGGTACTCCTCAAGTGAGCGTGCCCTGCCCAAGGCCACCTCGATCTCGCCACGGAGATTGTTGACGGGAGTTCGCAGTTCATGGGCGACATCGGCCGAAAACTGCGATATCTGTGCAAATGAGTCCTCAAGCCGGTCCAGCATGTCGTTGAACGTGTCGGCAAGAGACTGCAACTCCGCAGGAAGTCCAACAGTGTCGATGCGCTCATGCAGCGTGGAGGAGCGTATATTGCGCGCTGTCCTGATGATGTGTTCGACCGGACGCATCCCGCTGCGGGCGATTGCAAAACCGATCGCGGAGCAGAGCGCCAAGGAGATGGTCAGCACCAGCAGCAGCCGCTCTCGGTAATGTACCAGAAGACGCTGCTCATCGGTACGGTCGATAGCGACCTGGAACACCCTGCCCGCGCCCTTCCCATTGGTTATGCGGGCACTCAGGGTCTGGAACAGTTGCCCCGCGCTGGTCTGGATCGTGCGGATGACATCATGATGAGGCTGAATCGCCATCAGCGCCGGAAAATCGGCGACTGGCAACTCCCGGTCCATGCCGTTCGTCTCCATTTGCGTTCGGCCATCGGCCGCGATGACGCGGACCCAAATCAGCTGCGGCCGCGTAAATGATCCTGACGGGCTGGCAACCATATGCTTTGCCACATTCAGGTTCATCGAAGCATGAAGCAGATACTGGAGATTGGTCGCCGTATTGCTCATGATGCGCCGGTCCTCGGCTTCCAGATTGGCGGCGACGGTCCAGTACAAAAAGCCCGTGGCAGTCAAAATCAGCAGGAAACTACTCCCCGCGTACCAGGCGGTCATCCGCATGACCATCGAGCCACCGAACCGGCGCAGACTGCTCAGACGGCTCGGTTGCCTGGTAGAATCAGCCTTGTCGATGTTCAAGGATGTATCCTATACCCCGGACGGTGTGGATCAGCTTGATCTCGAAAGGATCGTCCACTTTCGAACGGAGCCGGTGCATATGGACATCGACAATATTGGTGCCGCTATCAAAATTTATGTCCCAGACCTGCTCGGCGATGAGGGTCCGTGATATCGCGTGTCCCGTGCGGCGCGCCAATAAGGACAAAAGCAGGAATTCCTTGGGTGTCAGATCGAGTGTCCGGCCTTGCCGCACAGCCTTGTGGCGCTGCACATCGATTTCCAGATCGGCCACCTGCAACATGGCCGCCTGACGCACGGGTCCGCGCCGGAGGATGGACCGTATCCGCGCCAGAAGTTCCGAAAAAGCGAAAGGTTTAACGATATAGTCATCCGCGCCCAGTTCAAGGCCGTGAACCCGGTCCGGCACGCTGTCCCGTGCGGTCAGGAACAAGACGGGAGTCTGGTTCTGCCGCTGCCGCAGCTCCCTGAGCACCGACCAGCCATCCCGTCCGGGCAGCATGACATCAAGAATGATCAGATCGTAGTTACCTTGGAGCATTAGTGAAACGCCGGTCTCGCCGTCCGCGGCGATATCAGCCACGAACTCATTCTCCTCCAGCCCTTTTTTAAGAAAAGCGGCCGTTTTTCGTTCGTCCTCCACAATCAAAATTTTCATGCCATTCAATCTTAGAACGAGCACAGGCGGGATTTCAAGGAAGGCGTTGAATTCAGATATTCTTTAGCGAACTATGAGCGTACAGCTAGGTTTGCGCGGTCAAAGATTAGTGCAATCCTTATTGGGTCGCATCAAGTTATCACCTATCTTGTAAACCTACGGCACTTCTCCGTTGCCGTTCCACTAAGAATTTTTGTCTTAGGCTTTCGTTGTGGGATCGACTGCTATAAATTTGCGTAATTCAAGACTTTCGGCAAGCCAGCTTGCTCGTTTCAAATCAATGGCTTACGTTTCCCGTAAGATATGTCCGAAACAAACCGCCCTTCCCGCCTGATCGGCTATGCCCGAGTCAGCACCTACGGCCAGACGCTCGACGCCCAACTTGAGCAGTTGAAGGCGGCCGGGTGTGCGAAGGTTTTTCGTGAGAAAGCGACTGGCGCGCGCGCTGATCGCCGCGAGCTGTTGAAGATGCTCAAGCATATCGCGGCCGGTGACGTGGTGACGGTGACGCGGATCGATCGCCTGGCGCGCTCGACGTTCGACCTGTTCGCGATGGTCAAGCAGATCGCCGACGCCGGCGCGCTGTTCCGCTCGCTGGCCGAGCCGTGGGCCGACACCGGCACCAGCACCGGACGGTTGATGCTGGCCGTATTAGGTGGCCTGGCCGACGTGGAGCGTGACCTGATCCGCACCCGGACGGCCGAGGGCCGCAGCCGGGCCAAGGCGCGCGGGCAGCACATGGGCCGCCCCCCTGCCCTCACCCCACAGCAGCAGGACGAGGCCCGGCAGCGCCGGGCCGAGGGGGCCACGTTGAAGGAGCTGGCCCAGAGCTACAACGTCGGGATTGCGACGATTGCCAGGCTTGGGCCCATGCCGGCCCCTGTTGATATCCGGCAGCCGACCGCAGCACGGAATGTCGCCCAGGCGCGAATAGCTATGGAGATAGACGCATGAACGTCGTGCAGATTCCGAGAAGAGCCGGCACGTCCGGCATCAACGACGGACAGCGAGCGGCCCTAGAGCGTCTTATCACCATCGCCAAGGGCGGCAGCGGCCAGTGCGAGCGCGTTGCCGATTTTCTTCTTGCGTGGTGGAACGGCGCGGATTGCGGCCGCTTCGATCTCACCAGCCTCTGGGGCCTTGAGCCGCACATCGCGGGCGATATCGTTACTGTCTTTGGCTTGATCTCCCAGCTTTGCAGCTACCCGGATCGACTGGGCTATGAGGCCGACTTCAAGGACATCATCCGGGTGTGGCGTCCGCACCTGGCAGGATAGTCGAACCGCGGCATCCATTCGGCTTCATGGACATAATTTGGGCAGAGCAAGCGTGATGATCGACAAGTTCCAAAAACGGCTCAGCAAGAAGTCCCGCAAGGGGTTCCGCGGGTGGCCGATGGGGACGATCGCTTTCTATGGCCCCGACCTCAGCCGCGCCTCCAAGGTGGTAGTCAGCATAATCCATACGGAGGGCGGCGAACCGGCGGAAATGCGGTCATGGTTCTCGGACGACACCGACGTGCGACATGACGAGGCGATCGGGCAGGAAATCGTCGAGTTCATCGCGTATCACGAGGTCAAATCGGTCGCGATGCCGGAGGGCATGATGGGTTGCCCTCATCAGCAGGGCATCGATTACGACACCGAATGGTGCCCAGTCTGTGACTTCTGGAAAGGCCGGGATCGGTTCACGGGAAAGCTGGTGTTGTAACGCTTCTTTCGTGTCGGCCCCCCGACAGGCGACTTTTCCATAAGGCCCGTTCGGCGGCAAAAAGGGATCGGCAGCAGCGTCACCCGACCTGAGGAAAATTGGTCTCGTGTGTCAGAAAGCACAAAAGCACAAAAAATTGAATTCTATCTAATTGCGTGCTTCCGTGCTTTCTGCAAAAATAGAAAGAACGGAATAAACCTTAGCAGAAAACAAGATGAAAGTTATCGTGCTAGCGAGCCAAAAGGGTGGTGTAGGCAAGACCACGACGGCAGCTCACTTGGCAGTTGCCGCCGAGGTTGCCGGCGATGGGCCAACGGTGCTCATCGACACCGACCCACAAGGATCGCTGTCAGCGTGGTGGAACGTCCGCGTTGCCGAATCCCCCGCCCTCGCCCCAACTACCATTGCTGATCTGCCGTCAAAACTCGCGGCGCTTGTCGATGCCGGCTTTGCCTTTGCGATTGTAGACACGCCTCCGGCTATTACTGACGCCATAGGAGCCGTTGTGCGTTCCGCCGACCTAGTGTTGATCCCGACCCGTCCCAGCCCGCACGATCTACGCGCCGTTGGTAGTACGGTCGAGTTGGTGCAAGCGGCGTTGAAGCCCTTTGCCTTCATCGTCACCCAAGCCAAGCCCAATGCGCGTCTCACCGTCCAGGCGGTTGCGGCGCTGTCCTCCCATGGCGTGGTTGCGCCGGCGATCGTTCACGACCGGGTGGATTACGCCGGGTCGATGACCGACGGCCGCACGGTTCAGGAAACAGACGCCAAAGGCCGCAGTGCCCACGAGATGGCAGAGCTTTGGGCTTTTGTTAAAAAACGAATAACAAAAAGCACGGAAGCACGAAAGACAGAAAAAAAGGAGACCGTCATATGAGCAAAAAAACGGCCGACCTTTCGGCCAATTTGGTGGCCATCAAGGGCGCAGCCATGCCGGCACCCGACATGCCAGGTCGGATTCCATCTGCAACTGCTGCCGTCACATCTGGCGAGGCACCAGACGCCCAGCCGCCAAAAGGGCGGGAGCGGGAGGAGCTGACTCCGCTCAACTTCCGCATACCCGTATCCTTTCGTCGAGAATTTAAGACCTACGCCGCTACCCATGACTTCAAACTCAACGAGCTACTGCGGCGCTGTTTCGAATCTTATCGGGAAATGCAAGGCGATTAACCGACTAAGAAAAGCACGAAAGCACGAAATATATTTTTTGGCTATTGATCATGCGGATCAACGTCAGCCCGGCACAATAGAGGGACAAACCGCGATTTCCTTGCCTAGAAAATTATGATGTCTGTCCTGTAGTCATCTCGGTTGTAATTACGTATACGATAAATCGTCATTACGTCGAAGGTTTGCCCATGAATTTACAGATACGTGATCCTCGTGCTCACGAACTTGCCCGCCGTTTGGCCCAGCGACGCAGGGTTTCCATGACAGAGGCGGTTATAGAAGCGCTTGAAGCTGAGTTACAGCGTGTTCCGGTGCGAACATCACTCGCTGACCGTCTCGGCGCCATCGCGGACGATTTGGCGGCATTGGCCAAGCCCGGAGGCCGAGACATGAAACAGAACGAGGTAGATGAGATGTGGGGCCAGCTTTAGGTGTTCATTGACTCGTCGGTCATCGTCGCGATTCTCTCAAAAGAGGCTGATGCAGCCGAATTGGCGGACAGGATCGAAGTCGGACGATGCATTACCTCAGCTCTTGTGATTCTCGAGTCCGCGATGCGGCTTTCCACCAAACTCAACCTCGATCCTGTTTTGGTAGAGGGCCGGATTCAGGCTTTCCTGGAGGAGGCCCAGATCGGGCTAGCACCTATGGATGGCATTACAGCCAGCTTGGCGGTCAAGGCTTTTGCTGATTACGGGAAGGGCAGGGGGCACCCTGCCCAACTAAATTTGGCCGATTGCCTTTCTTACGCCTGTGCAAAGGCGCAGGGCGTTCCGCTCCTCTACAAAGGAAAAGATTTTTCCCATACGGATTTGGCGTGATCGGAGTATTTTTCGACGTGCAATCGGCCGTCCGTGCAGCCGACAAATCCGAAAAAACTGGACATTTCCATTCGGTTGCTACGAGATAGGCGTTGCTTAGGGTGATGGTGGCGAGTCGTGCCGCCGCGCCTATAGGTTCATGGCAGCGATTCGCGCTGTCATGGGTGATCAACCTTCTGGTCTGGAGAAAGACATAGCCCAGAAATAGCAAAACCCGCCTGAAGGGGCGGGCCGTGCATACCGGCTGAGGCCGGGGAATTCAGTGTCTGGTAAACCTGTATTCCCCCAAATCGCCGTCTTTTGCAAGTGTTTTCTTGCGATGGGCGGATTTGTGCCGATTTCCGGCCGCTTCGGGTGGGTTGCTGCGCAACCTGACGGAGATTTTTGATGGATACGACAGCAAGTTTTTCCAACCGTTCCAGCCGGCGCCGGGAGAGAGTTTTCGGCAAGGGGCAGTGTCGGCCGCTGGACCGCAACGCCAAGACGCGGATCGCGGTCTATGCGCGCACCTGGTCTGCCCAGCACAAGCAGCGCGGCCAGCACCGGGGGCCGCTGACGCGGGCCTATCTGGAGGTGCTGGAGGCGCTGCTATGGGGTTTTCACAACAGCCGGGACGGGCGATGCTTCCCGAGCTACGAGACGATCGCGGCGCGTGCCCAGTGCTGCCGGGACACGGTGTATCATGCGATCAAGGCGCTGGAGGCCGCCGGCGTTCTGACCTGGGTAAACCGCATGGTCCGAGCGCAGTTCCGGGAGAAGGATCTGTTCGGTAAGATGGTCTCACGCACCCGGTTGATCCGCACCAGCAACGCCTATGTGTTTCGTGACCCTCTGGCGAATGAACCCCATCCAAACCCGCGGGATCGAGACCGGGGGGGCGGGCAGAATATGGCGGATTCCGGTGCTTTTTCTTCCAAGTCGGAAAATCCATCTGGAACACAGATTCAAGAATCTTTTAACCTTTCTGTCGTGGCAAAAACCGTCGAATCCACCCCCTCGGCCGGCCTTGGACGGGCATTGAGGCGGTTACAGGCAGCGATGGGGGTGCAAACAGCCACCGCATAGGCAAACCGCCCCGCATTTTCACCTGATCGGCCACGCCAGACGCCGCTACGCGGCGGCCTACGGCGCTCCCGCGCTGCGCTCGCTCTGGCGCAAACCGAGAGTCATGCTTGCACCACCGCAAAGCGGCAATGGGAAGGAAGCTGTTTGGCTTGCGGAGGTTAGGGCCATGCGATACGTGTGTTGCACCGTCAGGAGGCAAGAGATGCCGCTTTCAATCAGGCTACCGAAGGACATCGAGGAGCGGCTGGACCAACTCGCGGTGAAGACCGGGCGCAGCAAGACCTACTATGTCACCCAGGCGATCCGCGATCAGCTCGACGATCTGGAGGATGTCTACCTGGCAGAGCAGGAGCTTGAGGCTATCCGCGCCGGCCGCTCGACAACCACGCCACTCGCCGCCGTGATGGTGCGGCATGGCCTGGTCGATTGAGCTATCCACCCAGGCTGAGGCTGATCTGGCGGCGCTGGATCGGCCGGTAGCACAACGGATCGTGCGCTTCCTGCAAGAGCGCGTGTCTTCGCTGGAGAACCCGCGCGCGATCGGGGAGCCGCTGCAAGGGGCGCGGCTGGGGGCGTTGTGGCGCTATCGGGTGGGAGACTATCGCCTGATCGCTAGCATCGAGGACGCGGCGATCATTATTCTGATCGTGCGGATCGGCCATCGCCGGGAAGTCTATCGCTAGATCATCGGGCGGCACCCGTACTACCACCACCGGCTGGATTGTCCGCACCATCCGAAGTCGGTTCTATCTTTGGTGTATTGGCTGGCTTACCGAGCAGATCGACGAAGAGTGTCTTATCCTCATCGCGTGTGAGGAACCCTGGCAGTTCGCGCTTGAGCCAGTCACCGAGGCGCTTGGAGAACTCGCCATCGCCGTTTTGTTCGAGGCGATGGAGTACCAGGGCACCGAGCAGAATCTTGCGCCTGGTGTCTCTCGCACGGTCCTGCTTGGCCATCCGGGCTTTGAGCGCCTTGGTTCGCTCCTCAAGCTGGGCGATCTGTTGTTCTATCGGCAGTCTTGCCATGGCGTTTGGTTCCCTGATCGGCGTGATCATCACCACGATACCGCCATTGCCAAAGCCGTCAATTATGGCGGTGGTCTGTCACGGTGTCCGTTGTTGCAGCGGTTCCACTGGCCTGGATTATCCGGCTCGTTCGGACAGTCCAGATCTTGATCACGCAGCGAACATAGTGAGGTAAGTGCGCACTTACGAGTTGCTGCGCAACTCAGTGTGAAGTAAGGTGGAGCGGCATGGCAATCTACCATCTGAGCATGAAGCCCATCTCACGCGCATCCGGGCGCAGCTCGGTGGCAGCGGCGGCGTATCGCGCGGCGGACCGGCTGGAGAACACGCGCGACGGGATGACGCATGATTTCACCCGGCGCTCCGGCGTTGTGCATGCGGAGATCGTGCTACCGGGAGACGCGATCTGGGCAGACGGGAATGTGGTGCAGGGCACTGGGCCGGCATGGGCACGGGACCGTTCAGCGTTGTGGAATGCGGCGGAGGCGTCCGAGAAGCGAAAAGACGCCCGTGTTGCCCGCGAGATCGAGGTTGCCCTGCCGCATGAGCTATCGGCGTCGCAGCGGCTTTCATTGACGCGGGCGTTCAGCCAGCGGCTTGCGGAGCGGTATGGGGTAGCGGTGGATTTTGCGATCCACAGCCCGCACGGCCACACCGATAACCGCAATCATCATGCCCACATCCTGATGACGACACGGAAGATTGAAGCTGGTCAGTCTGCCGAACCAGGCCAGTTCGGCGAGAAGAGCGTGCTGGAGCTAGAGAACAAGAATCTTGCGGCGCTTGGGCTGCCGAGTTCACATGAGCAGTTGCGGGATATCCGGATCGGCTGGGAAGGTCTGGCCAATACGCATTTGGCTCGGGCCGGGCTTGATGCGCGGATCGATCATCGCTCGCACCAGGAGCAAGGGCTGGAGATTGAGCCGACGCAGCATGTGGGCGTGCATGCGACGCAGATGGAGCGGCGCGGGCTGGAGGTTTCACGGGGCCGGCTTGATGAGGAGGCAGTACGGCGCAACAAGGCGGTGATCCGGGAGAAGCCGGAGCAGGTCCTGACGCTGATCACCAACGAGAAAAGCGTGTTTGACCGGCACGACATCGCGCGAACGTTGCACCGATATGTGGATGGCGTGGAGGCGTTCCAATCGGCCTTGGCGAAGGTGATGGCGTCTCCGGCCTTGGTAGAGCTGCAAGGGGAGCAGCGGGACTCGCGGGGGCTGGTTGTGGAGCCTGCGCGGTACTCGACGCGGGAAATGGTGGGGATTGAGCGGGAGATGGCGGCGCGCGCCGATCAAATGGCTTCGGAGCGCCGGTTTGCAGTTTCCGGGCGGCATATTGGCGCAGCACTCGATGCACGGCAGCGGGCCGGAATTTTGCTGGCCGAAGAGCAACGGGCGGCGGTTGCACATATCGCTGGGCCAGAGCGGATTGCGGTCGCGGTAGGGCTGGCGGGGGCGGGCAAGAGCACGATGCTGGCGGCGGCGCGGGAGGCATGGGAGGCGCAAGGCTATCAAGTGCATGGGGCGGCGCTGGCCGGGAAAGCGGCGGAAGGGCTGGAAGAGGCCGCCGGGATTGGCTCGCGCACCTTGGCCTCCTGGTCGCGGGGCTGGGATCGGGGGTTTGATAAACTTGGGCCTCATTCCGTGCTGGTGATCGATGAGGCGGGGATGGTGGGATCAAAGCAATTGTCCCGGTTCATCACCGAAGTGGACCAGGCTGGTGCGAAGCTGGTGCTGGTGGGGGACCCGGAGCAGCTGCAACCCATCGGCGCCGGGGCGGCGTTCCGGGCCATCGCGGAGCGGACCGGCTTTGCCGCGCTGGAGGGTGTGCGCCGGCAGCGGGAGGACTGGCAGCGGGCGGCGTCAGTGGATTTTGGCCAGTATCGTACTGCGGCTGGGCTTGCGGCCTATGCCGAACGGGAAGCGATCCATTTTGCGGAGAGTGGGGATCAAGCGCGCGAGGCGGTGATACGGGATGCGCTGGCCGACATGGAGAACCGGCCGGACGGCTCGCGGCTGGTTCTGGCGCATCGGCGGGCTGATGTGCGGGCGTTGAACGAAGCGATCCGGACGGCGCGGCAAGCGCGGGGTGAGTTGGGGCACGGCGAGGCCGGGAGCGAGTTCACCTACCAGACGACGGAAGGCGCGCGGACGTTCGCGCCAGGGGACCGCATCCTGTTCCGGGAGAACAACCGCGGGCTTGGCGTAAAGAACGGGATGCTGGGCACGGTGGCGCAGGCCGAGGCGGGCCGGCTTGAGGTGCGGCTGGATTCCGTCGCCGGGCCAGGCCGAGGGCGCATGGTATCGGTCTCGATGGCGGATTACGCGGCGGTGGACCACGGTTACGCGACGACGATCCACAAGAGCCAGGGGGCGACGGTGGACCGGGCCTATGTGCTGGCGTCCGGCACAATGGACCGGCATCTGACCTATGTGGCGATGACGCGGCACCGGGACGGGGTGCAGCTCTATGCCGGTCGAGACGAGTTCAGCGACCTGGGTGCGCTTACGGCACGGCTGTCGCGCTCGCAGGCGAAGGAAACGACGCTGGATTATGACCGGGCGAATTATGCCCGATGCCGGGGGATGGACCTACGCGACAGCGAGAACGAGATCGTTATCCCGCTGGCAATGCACGAGCGTCCGGCGCGGAACCAGGCGGCCGAGATGATCGAGCACGACGCCATCACAACTGGCCGCGCCGCGTTCCGGCAACGCTACGAGGCGCATCGGCAGCGGCAGGCGGACGATGCTGCTCGCGATGAAAAGGCGCGTGACATGGTGCGCCAATGGGACCGGCTGACGGATGAGTACAACAAGGCGCTACCGGGTCTGGAGGCCAATCCGGCCTTTGGCGGCGCGCAGGCGCGGCTGCTTCAGTTCGGCCAGACCCTGCGGGATCACCCAGAGGCGGCGACGGCGTTGCGCCAGCGCGGGCCTGTGTTCGGGGTTGAGGAGGGGTCCAATCTGGCGTGGGTTCTGGCCCATCAGCAGCCGGTGCGCGCGATCACCAGCCTTATGGAGGGCGTCGAAAAAGGCATACGGCGTCATCTGGCGCTTGAAGCTGAGCGGGAGGCCGTCCGGAAACTTCAAGAAAGAACCCTGTCTCAGGATTATGGGATGTCGCTATGAGCGAACCGGAGGATCGTCTTTACGGGTTGATGGAGATCGCCGAGCGTCAACAGGCGGCGGTCCAGGCGGCACTGGACGGGTTGACGGCAGAGCGGGCAGCGCTGGAGCGTGAGCGGCAGGCATTGGCGCGCGAGGTGACGGCACTGGCGCAGCGTACACGCCAGGCGGTGCATTCGGCGGTGGTGGAAAGCCTAGCCGGGGCAGCCGGCGAGGGTGTGGCGGCGGTGCGGGTTGCGACCCAACCGCTGCTGGGCGAACTGGCCGGGGTGACGACAGGTGCCGCGCGTGCCGAGGCGGCTTTACGCAGGGTGGTGCAATGGGCAAGCTGGCGGTTGCTGGGCTGGATCATGGCCTTAATCGCCGCCCTGGTGCTATTCGGCTGGTTGAGTAGTACCGCCTTGGTGTGGTGGGATACCGGAAGGATCAGCAAGCTACAGGACCAGATCGCGACGTTGCAGGCCAATCATCGCGCCTGGGTGAAGGCTGGAATGCTGGGCGCACTGACTATTTGTGGTCCTGATCGCCGCCCTTGCGTTCGGGTTGATAAAAGTGCCGGGGCGTTCGGAAAGCATGCAGATTACCGGGTGATCCTTGGGTATTAATAGCTGATGCGTTGATGCCGCTGACAAGTTGATTTACTGACTCCGCACAGCGAGCACGAAAACAGGAACCGCGCTCAGCTGTAACAGAAGGGAGACAGCGGCGAGTGCCGGGACACTGACGTTGTAGAGCACGCCGAGCAGAACGCTGCCAGCCAGCCACGCCATGCCACGGCACGCGTCAAACAAACCGTAGACCGTTGCACGTTTTTCCGGTGGCACCAGTTCGCTCAATATGGCGTGGAGAATGGTATCCTGAGTGGCCATGCCCACGCCCCAGAGTACGACGCCGGCAGCCGCCGCAGCCGCCCCGCCCAGGAAAACGAGAGGCGATGCCAGGGCAGCCAGCACGATCCCCAGGATTGCGATGCCCGGCCCGAACCGGTCCAGCAGCCTGCCAAGTGCCAGCGAAGCTACGCCCTCGGCGGCCATTGCGGCGGCATAAAGCACCGGAATCCATGGCACTGGCACAATATGAGCG